>DAOWMR010000434.1 GCA_030642995.1 Spirochaetales bacterium | reverse complement strand
ACGGGATCCGAGATCGGTCACGAGCCGGCCAATTCCGACGACCGCATCTACAAGGCTCTCACGTTTGCACCCGATCCCGCGGTATCCCGAGAACACCGGCGCGACAACCAACTCGTCTATCATCTGCTCCGCGTCCGTCCGCGTGCACGGCAATAGTCGGAACGAAACATCCTGGTGCAGTTCGGCCAAGATGCCGCCCGAACCGACCATCACACATGGACCCAATTCCGGATCAAGGAACGCCCCCACGATCAGTTCAATCCCGCTGTGCTCCACCAGCTCTTCCACCAGGATGGCCGCGCCGGGGAACCGGCTCTGCATCTCCCCCACGGCGGCGGTCAAGCCCGCGGCGGTCACGCCAAGCATCACCCCGCCGCTCTCAATCTTGTGGAGGACCACAACCGAGCACACCTTCACGACGTACGGGCCCGGGAAACCAGGCGGTGGCATTGTTTCTGTCGCGTTGCCGGGTTTGGCCGCCCCGGCGGCATCACCACCGGCCGGCACCAGGATGGAGGCCGGCACCTTGAAGCCATACCGGGTAATGAGATCCTTCACCTGCTTCTCGTGGAGCGAACCAGCCGGTAGATCGATTGCCGGACCCGCTTCTGCGGTCCCGGCAACGGCCGCGGCGTCACCCGCGTCGGTGCCTCCCGGAACGCCGGCAAAGTCTATGATCCGCCGACGCCGCTCCAGATTCCGGACCGCCATGATGGTCCGCACCAGAGACGGAAACGCGGCGACCCCGGCGGCATAGAACTCCCGCAGGACTGCTCCAGTCCCGTCCTCGTCACCGGCAAGCACGACTACCGGCTTCTCGGACTCGCAGATAACCTCGCCAAGTCGTTGGGCAAGCGCCGGGGTCATTCCAGGAGGCGCAAGAAAGAAGACACAGATGACGACATCCACGTCCTGATCAGCAAGAACACTTCGCAGCGACGCAATGTAGGTGTCGTCAGTGACGCTGGCGGTGAGGTCGATGGGATTCTTCACCGACGCAAACCCGAGCAGGGCCTCCTTGAGTTCCCTGCCGGTCTGCTCACTCAGTCGGGACATCTTGAGATCGACACGCTTCGTCTTCGTCTCCACGAGGTCGGCGAGCATCACGCCGTACCCGCCGGCGGGCGAGAGCACCGCAACGCGATTTCCCTTCGGGACCGGGCAGAGCGAGAGCACCTTGGCCGCATCGCAGAGCTCCTCGTCATCGTCTACTCGCTGTATGAGATGCTGGGTGAGCGCACCATCAATGACACGATCCGCGCCGGAGAGACGACCGGTGTGGGAACTCGCCGCCGAGGCCCCGGTCTCGGTTCTCCCTGCCTTGATAGCCAGGATCGGCTTGGTCGCTGCAACTGATCTGGCAAGGTTCAGGAACTCCCTCCCGGCGGACAGGTCTTCAATATAGAAGGCAAGGATCCTGGTCTCAGGGTCCGCGGCGAAGTGGGTGAGAAAATCGATCTCCGCAAGGTCGGCCTTGTTCCCGAGCCCGAAAAATCCGCGAATGCTGAAACCGTACCGGGCAGCACCGAGGAGAGCTTCCACCGCCACCGAGCCGCTCTGGCTGACGAAGACCATGGAGCCGCCGGCAATTGAGTCAGTTGCGTGATCAACGAAAATGGTGTCCACGCCGCTCTCGAGCATCTGGAATCCGAGCGTGTTGGGACCAAGGATTCGGACGCCCGTATCCGAGGCGATCCGGGTCAACCGGGCTTCGCGCTTCGCGCCGTCCTCGCCAATCTCTGAGAATCCGCTCGCGAGCACGACAACGAAGGGAATGTCTTGAGTAGTGCACTGCCCGGCAGCTTCCACCGCAATGTCGGCACCGGTCGCAACGATGGCCAACTCAACCTCGGACGGGAGTTCGCTGATGTCATTCACGACGGGAATACCGAGGATCTCCGTGTTCTTCGGGTGAACCGGGATCACCGGAACGGTTGCGCCCGAGAGCGCCTTCATGACCTCGTACCCCACCTTTCCGGGGGTAGCACTGGCGCCGATGACGGCGATGGATCGAGGGTGAGTGAGTTTGCGTAGAGTCGATCTATGTGTGGTCATGCGACCATACTATCACAGCTCGCGGACGCTGGCCCGAACCGTGTTGATGGATCTACTGCGGCCGGCCCATTCCTCCGCCGGGGCCGGTGCGACCGGCGGCGAATATTTCCGCGGTGATATCCTCGTAGTAGTACTGCATGATCGCCTGCTGGTCGGCGTTCAGATGTTCATAGATCTCAAATGCCTTCTCCTCCTGGAACGCCTGCATGGAGGTGGGGTCCGGCCGAGAGCCGGAGCTCAGGAACTCTGCCAGGTTGGTGAAGTAGGCCTGGACAATGTCATACACGAGGAGTTCCTGTTCGTCGGTCAGGGAGAGATATCGATCCCAGATCTCCACCTCTGCCTGGGCACGCTGGGCCAGGATTTCCGGATCCGGCGTTTGGAAAAACCCGCCCTGACGCTCACCGTCGGGAACTTTGCCGGGTACGCGATCACCGGTCGCGTCCTGCGCCCATCCCGCGATTGCCGCAACTGGAACTACCAATGCGATGAGTAATGATCGTTTCATAGGATCTCCTTGAGAACTGCCGCGCAAAAACTACCGCAATACGGGTGAGTCGATGTAAATGAGAGGTTAAATCGAGCCAAGCACCGGTCCCGACGAATTGAGCCGCGCGGGGCAATACCCGCGTGTAACTTACCGTCCGGTATCCATGATCCCGCTTATT
>DAOWMR010000225.1 GCA_030642995.1 Spirochaetales bacterium | reverse complement strand
CTCAGAAGTGGACGATGCCGATTGCTAACTGGGGCCGGGCGCTCAATCACCTGGCTATCAAATTCGAAGGCCGGGTACCGGTCTGATGGCGTTTACACAAAGTACTTGACAGGCCCTTACGATATCGAGATTGACAGAAGCGCTGAGGTGGTCACCGAGATCCGCTACAGCTACGCACAGAGCGAACGGGCCGAGAAACGCTACTCGGGCCGCTACTACATTCGCACCAGCAGGAATGACCTGCAGGAGGCCGAACTGTGGCAGCTCTACATCACGCTCACCGGGGTTGAGGACTCGTTCCGATCGCTGAAGAGCGAACTCGGACTGCGGCCGGTGTACCACCGGGCCGAGCGGCGAATCAAGGGTCACCTGTTCATCACGCTGTTGGCCTACCACGTGCTGAACGCCATACGGCACAACCTACGGGCCGCCGGATACCGGATGCGCTGGTCCACCCTCAGGGACAGACTGTCGACCCACATCATCAGCACCGTCACGATGAACACTGAAGAAGGCAAACGCGTGCACATCCGTTCGACCAGCCGGCCGGAGGTCTTTCACCGAAATATCTATCGAGCACTTGGGCTTGGCACCGGTCCGGTACGGCGGCGCATAACCGAGTTGTGAGAGAGAATCCGGTAGTGACCCATAAACGGTGAGGATACGTCCTAATTCACGACACTGAAAGGTTTTATCTCAACACCTTGGTAAACTTGGGCTAGTGGGCGAAGCGGTTTGCCTCTGCGATGGCGAAGGCAAAGTTCAACCGTGAGGCAAGGAACATTCGGCCGCACTCGTTCCGGCACACGCTGAACTCGATCCTCCGCGAGAAAGGCTATGACCCGGCACGGATTCGGGCGGCTCTTGGGTGGTCCAGTGAGGACGTGCAAGATGGGTACACACACTGGACCGGTGGTGCCTTTGACGGGCAGCGGGAGATCGTGGACGCGGTGTTCAAGTAGTCGACAGCCTCGACTGTCCGACGGAAGTGCCGCGATTACCGTTGCGGGGTTGCGGTTTTCGGGGCGGGTCATCATCGATCCTCGCAATGCGCTGCAGGGGGTTGCTTGGGCACGAGCTTTTGTCGGTAGGCGGCGGCGCCGGTAGTTCTTCCGAACGGGATCGTTTGGCCCTGAGCAATGCCATCGATCTACTCAAGGTTCCCAGCAGGGAACACATGCAGCGAATACTGCGCCTCGAGCGCTCGTCCTCTGTTTACCGGTGCCAATTTCTCTTGCTGGCCAATAACTCCAGTTCTTCAGGCATGGGCTGAGACAACCGCAAGGAAATGGTCCTGGTCGACGACTTCAGATTGGGAAAGACGGACCGACGCGAATCCGACCAATCCACGTGCTCAGCCCAATCATGCTCCGACCGGAACCTGCGTTCGTCCTCAGTTCCGTTGGCGGCGGGAAGAGCGGGAACAGCGGCGTTACACCTTCCACCGAAACAACTTGGTGAAGAGCGGCGTCACTCGGTACTCCACGTTCCGAGCTTTGGGGAAGTCGTGCGGGTGCCCGGTGACTGTGACGAGCCCGAAAAGGGCGCAGAATTGGGCAAAGAACAACTCGGAAACGGCGCCTGCCAGGAATTCAAGAGTCGCGGGATGGTCTTGTGCAGGCCGCACGAAGTCGGGAAACGCCCGAGTGACCCTGTCAATGAAATCTCCAACGGTACCCTCAGGATGCTTGTGCAGCAGATAGAACAGGAAGAGCGCCGCATGCTGTACGATGTCGAAGTGCTCGTGTCGGATACTGTCGGGAACCCACGCCTTCCAGTCATGGACGTCAACTGCGTATATGAATAAGTCACGGTACATCTGCGCCCAGCGGCGACGGGAGACCATATCGACGCCGTCGGTCGCGAGCCACTCCTTCGTCCGGGCTCCGTTGGTGTAGCCCAAGAACCTGACCGCATCGTGAGCAGTTTCCAGCACGGGCAGAGATGTTTCCAACGGCACCGATCCATTGCGTCCGAACCACCCGGGGTACTCCTCACAGTATGCGCGACAGAGATTCCGATTGTAGTTTTCAAGCTCGGTGAGTTTGATTTCTCCTCGATTGTCGACGAAATACATGAGAAGCCACTGCGCCACATCGATCAGCTCAGCCGACAACATCTCCCGGTCGGGCATGTCGTCGGCAAGCTCGGCGACTTCATGGTTATCGCCTATATCCCGGGTCAGGATCCGGTGCATCTGATCCGAAGACAATCCTTCGAAGTCGCCAATCGGCGATAGGTTGCCGCGCTCCATGTAGTCCCGGGCGAACTGCTTCGCCTCGGCAAGGCTCCCGAACTCCTTTCCGGCCACCGCAGCCGCCAAGCCCTTTTGCTTTTCCGTGGCTAGGTTTGGCCGACCCAGGAACTCCATGAACGTTGGCGGCGTAACATCATCCGGGATGGATTCACAGTGCTCCTCGAACCGCCGCATGGCGGCGTCCAGATCATCAGTGCTGGCAAAGCCCGTCTGGGCGAGCATCTTTTGCATCGCTTGTTCGGCGGGAAACGAGGGCGTCCCATCGACGCCGAAAGTAGCTCCGTCGCGCGGCACACCAGCGGCGGGGCCTTGGCCTGACGCATTGCGAGCCGCCTCATCCGATCGTAGACAACAGTGCTTGTACTTCCTTCCGCTCCCGCACGGACACGGGTCGTTCCTGCCGGTTTTCATATTTGGTGTTTCACTCCTACTAAATCAATATCGCGCGGTTGACACCGGTTGTGAAATCGTTCTCAATCAGGAACTTAATCGCCATCGAAATGCGGCGCGGTGTGACGATCCTAGTATGACTATCTGAGAGACAGAAACGCTGACTCTGAGTCGGCGAGAAAGGTACTAATTGTCTCTCCGTGTATCTCCAGAATGCCGATCACTTCCTGTGTCCTGCAGTTGCCGCGTCGGATCCAGATGACCTTGGGTGGATAGCCAAAGACGAGGCTCCGCTGATGGAAATCTGCATCTTTGGACACGATTGCCTAGCCTTCGTTCTTCGCGAATTCCCACACCTCACGGTCGGTAGATCGCTGCAAATTCCGGTCACGGACGTGAATGGATCCCGGATAGATCTGTCCGATCTCGAGCAAGATCCGCGGCGAAAGATTCTGATCAAGCAGCAGCTTCATTCGGCGGGTACAGAGACCATCTTCCGTTCGCGATCAGCGGCGAACTCGAGGCAAGCTCTGATGTCCTCCGGCTCAAGATCCGGAAAGTCACCAAGGATCTCATCTTCGCTCATGTCGGCAGCAAGGTAGTCGAGCACGTCGTAGACGGTGATGCGAAGGCCTCGGATACACGGCTTGCCGCCCCGCTTGCCTTCTTCGAACGTTATACGATTCAAATGACTCATGAGTATAGACTATGACGCTCGAGACGGCTCGTCAACGCACAGTCGGCGCTTGTAGTGTACCGTTTCTTGTGTCAGGAGAGAAAATGAGGCATTCCTCAAGTGAAAGCAAAATCACCAAGGAGAGGAACTGTTCCGTAACCACAGGAACCTTGCGATCGGGCTCCGGGGGAGACAGGTTCCCGAAAACGATCACTTCTCCAATTTCCCCAGCGGTCAAGCCCCAGGGAACGCAGGAACGGCAGGGAAATTATTGCATAGTCTTGATTTCAATTTGTTATTCCCAGGCTCTTCTACATCCTGCCATGTCGCAGTATCGAAATCAGTAGCCAGAATCCCATGACCGCGGCGCCCAGGAAACCGACAATTCCAATAACCGGAATTCCTTGAACTAGCGGGGGGATTCTTGAGAGAACAACAATAGAAGAACCAACAATTAGAGAACCAAGGACCACCGCAAATGACATGCGATTGCTTACCTGGTCGCTTTTCCTGAGAGCCGGTTCCAATCCTTTGTGTTCAAATTCCATTCTGAGCTTTCCCACCATCAGCTTCTTCACGATTTTTCTTATCTCAACAGGAGAATCCTGGAATAAGCGATGGTACTCTCTTGCCGAAGAATAGAAATCTCTTGCTAACTTGCGAGGACTCATTTGTTCTTTGACTAGTTTCGTGGCAAAAGGCTCTGTTTGCCCTATCATGTCAAAATCCGGGTCCAGTTTCCGTCCGACTCCCTCAATCGTCATCAATGCTTTTGATAACAGATACATGTCCTGAGGCAATTTCAATCTGAAGTCAAGAATCAACTTGATAATATCATTCAGAGCCCTGCCAATGTTAATATCTTTCAATACGAGATAAGAATACTTCTCGAGCATATCAGATACTCGGTTCCGAAGTTCTTGAGTGTTTTCGAAGTACTCATTGCCGGTCAACTCCAGGATGGCTTGTGTCAGCGCGTCGGAATCTCTATTAACAACGCCAATGATGAGATCGCCAAGTACTTGTCGGTTCTTGGGCGACAGAATCCCCATCATGCCGAAATCAAGGAAGCACACAACATTGTTTTTCAGGATAAAAATATTACCCGGGTGGGGATCTGCGTGAAAGAAACCGTGCTCAAAGATCTGCTTGAGAACCAGGTCAGCTCCCCAGCTAGCAACGACTTTGGGATCACAACCATTTTCCATGTCTTCGGTGATCTCGGAAGCTTTGATTCCGTCCACAAATTCCAGTGTCAGAACCTTCTGTGTGGAGTAATCCCTGTAGGCCTTTGGCACATAGATAGTTCTATCTCCCTGAAAGTTTCTGCCAAATCGTTCAATATTCGCAATCTCGGATGAGAAATCTATCTCCCTCCGAATGGACTTCTCAAATTCTGTAACTATACCGATCGGATTCAGAATTTCCATTCCCTTGAAATGTTTTTCCAGAACAGTGGCCAGATGGAGCATGATTTCCAGGTCTACTTCAATGATCTTCTGTATCCCCGGGCGCTGTACTTTGATCGCAACCTGTTCGCCGCCATTGAGAACAGCTCTGTGAACCTGCGCTATAGAGGCCGCTGCCAGCGGAACATCGGTGAACTCCGCAAAAGTGTTGAAACTGTCTTTACCGATCTCGTTTTCAATCAGTCTCTTCGCCTCGTCTTCTGGAAAGGGCGGAACATTGTCCTGAAGTTTCTCAAGTTCAACAATAAGGCCCTGAGGGAGAAGATCCGGTCTCGTAGACATTATCTGACCGAACTTGGTATAGGTTGGGCCAAGCTCCTCGCATACCATTCGTATTCGTTCCCAGCGCGAAAGAGACGCAGTCTTGGCCCCCCGTTTCTCCAGGTGAGGTATCCTCCCAAGATCGATATGTTTTCTTAGGTTGCTCTTATCTATGAGATCTTGAAAACCGTATTTGAACAGTATCGAGACAATTTCACGATAACGGTTTATGTCGCGGTAGGTATGATCCTTGCCTATCCGGTTGACACACCAGTACACCACCTATGGTGTGTTGGATTTCGACGAACGAGTGTGATGATCCCATTCTCCGTCGTACACATCCCGATAAGTAGGGCCGGCCACATTTGCGCCGATCCCCAGTATTGAGGCG
>DAOWMR010000132.1 GCA_030642995.1 Spirochaetales bacterium | reverse complement strand
CACAAAGCCGTGTACGTCGGCCGTTGCGCCGGCGGAGAACGCGAATCCGCCTTCGTGTCCCAGGGCGCCCATGTGCATCTCGTAGAGGCCCGCATCGGTGTTGAGGTACCATTCGTTGTCCTGGTACTGGAGGGTGCCGGCAAGATTCATCAGATTGCCCTCACGCGCAACATCGCGCCCGACTGGCGCCACTTCGCCGGCAATGACGCCGGCGGCCAAGAAAACGATCAACAAACTTGAAACGATTGCAATTCGTGTACGCATATCGTACCTCCTGTCGTTGTGTTCGTTTACAGGGTATGCCGGCTGGTTATGGGTTCCGTGGAGCAAATGTGAAGAATGAGTGAATCATACGGGGGGCAGGCAGATTGTTACCGCAGTGCCCGTTGCGGCGGTGCTCGCGATCTCGATGGTCCCGCCGAGGAGCAGCACAATACGCCGTGCAATGGTGAGTCCCAGCCCCGAGCCGGGGGTGTTGCGCGCGTACTCACCGCGGTACAGTCGGTCAAACAGGTGCGGAAGCTCGTCAGGGGGGATGGGCGGTCCATCGTTGCTCACTACAATCCGGATGCCCGCGGGTGTGTCAGCCTGGATTGCCAGCTTCACCCGGCCACCTTCGGACACGTGGCGCACGGCGTTGGCGAGGATGTTGGATACGGTGCGGTCCAACAGTACCTCGTCGGAAGTGATGGAATTCAGATCGATCTCCATGGCAAATGCAATGCGTCGATTAGCAATTTCGTGTTCGAAGCGTTGAGCAAGGGTAGCGGCAAATTGTGCCGCCGAAAAACTTGTGATGTTCAACCGCACGTCCGGTTCCTCGAGCCGCATCAACTCTTCCAGGTCACCAATCAGCTGCTCAACCCTGGAGAGCTCGGCCAGCGTAGCGCCGATGCGCTCGGGCCCGGCCGCGTAGACCCCGTCCACGATTGCTTCCAATTGCGCCCGAATTGAGGCGATTGGCGTTCGGAGATCGTGTGTCACATCCTGAGCCCACTGAGCGCGGAGGCTCTGCTCGTTCCGCAACCGATCCGCCAGCATGTTCGCCGCGTGTGCGATGCGGCCTATCTCCGCCGCGCCCTCTTCGGGAATTGGTGTTCCCAACGAACCACGCGCGATAGAGTCGATACCGGCGGCCACACTCGCGGCGGGGCTTGAGAGCCAGCGAGCAAAGCCGAATGCCGCCGCAGCCGCGACGGCAGAGGCAACGAGTGCCCCGGCCACGGCGGCGCGAATGAGCGACTCGGTCAGGGCCTGGTTGGCGGCATCATCTCGAAACTGAACGGACCCGACGGTGTAGTATCCAACCAGCTGACCATCGACCCGTACCGGCATGTACTGTTCATGCTCGATATCCCGCTGACGACCCACCCCACGGTTTGAGGCAACCAGTGTTCCATCGGCACGGTACACGAAGACGGGTATGTCCTGTGGAATAGCGTGTTCCGCCGCCGGCCGCCCGGCCAGAATCAGGCGCGCGGCGTCCTCAATGGCCGTAACGCGCCGCGCGCTCCAGGTGGAGAGCGACTGGTGGTACCCCGCTACCAGAGCGCCACCAAGTATCGCCAACAACACCACCAGAATGCCCATAAAGGCCGCGAAGGTGCGACGGAAGAGACTACTCACGCGGTTCCTCCGCACCGGCAAAACGGTATCCAAACCCCCGCACCGTCTCAATCCACGGCAGTTTATCCAGCTTGAGGCGGATATTCTTGATATGCGTGTCGATCGTACGCTCCGAGCCTTCAGCCAGGTAATCCAGGCACGCTCCGAGCAGGCGGTCGCGCGAGACAACGATGCCCGCGTTCTCCGCAAGATGGTTCAGGATCTTCCACTCCGCCGCGGTGAAATTCACCGCGCGGTCATCGTGCCGGCAGCGGTGCCCCGCCACTTGCAGTTCCAGGGCGTGGTCCTGCCCATCGTGGTTCAAAATCCAGCGCATGACGGCATCCGGCGCGGAGAAGGACTTCTGCGTGCGCCGCAGCACGGCCCCGACGCGCAGCATGAGTTCCTTGTTGGAGAACGGTTTCACCACATAGTCATCGCCGCCCACCTCAAATCCGGTGATCCGGTCCGACTCGGCGGTGCGGGCGGACAGAAAGACGATTGGCATCTGTGACCATGTTCGCAGTTTACGTCCAAGAAGAAACCCGTCGCCATCGGGCAGCATCACATCCAGGATCATCAGATCAGGCTGCTGCATGCGCACCGCATCTTCCACCCCCGCCAGGCATGAAAATGCCACGACTTCGTGGTCCTCGAGCCGGAGGTACGATGCAATGGTTTCGCGCAGGCCTTCGTTGTCCTCAACGACAAATATGCGTGCCATGGATTGGTGCGAGTATACTACTGCCCGTCGGGCGCTTCCAACGCCTGGCGGATCTGAGGGACGGTGAGATGTTCGTAACGCTCGTCCATCTCAACGTCGACGAGGCGCGTGGTCGGATCAAAGCCGGCGTCAATCTCCAGCAGCGCCAGCAATTCGGCCGTGCTCATCCCCAAACCGGCGCTAACCTCCTCAAGGGTCATCATCGGACCGATGTCGGCAATCTCCAACTGCGCCTCAGCTTCGTGCGAGGCCGGCACATACAACCCTGTGGCGCGGGCCAAACCCACCGGTGCAAAAAAGAGCACCAGCACCACCGCGGCCGCGGTGAGTCCGCCGGAAATGGAGAACGTGGTAGCCGGGCGACGATCCGTCGGTTTGTCACTCGCCGGTTGTGGCGCGCGGAGTGTGAAGTCCAGCGCCCCATCCACGGGACAGGCATCCAGGCACTCCATGCAGCGGGTACATCGACTGTCGCGTACCGCGGCTGTGCTGTCCACCGCAATGCCCATCGGGCAGGCGCGGGTGCACTTGAGGCAGGAGGTGCATGCCTGGTCATTGCGTCGGATGGTCCACGGGCTCAGGCGGGCCGCAAGCCCTTGCAGCGCGCCAAAGGGGCACAGCCAGCGGCACCAGGGCCTCGCTACAAAGAGCGAAGCCACGAGGGTGACGGCAAGAACAGCAATAGCACTCGGTAACGCGTTTCCGGTCCAGATGTGATACATCGCGTAATACGGATCATAGGTGGTGAACCACAGGTTCAGGAATCGAGTGGTCTGCAACACCACCAGGGCAAGGACCGCATAGCGGAGATAGCTCATGAATCGATCCACACGTGCCGGAACCACGCGATTGTAGCGGCGGCCAAGCAGGCGCTTGCCCAATCGGCCGAACCAATCCTGAATCGATCCCAAGGGACAGAGCCAGCCGCAGAACAGTGCGCCCACCAGGAAAGTCATGCCCAACGAGCCGGCCAGCACCCAGAGGTTGGACTGGCCGGTGCGCGGGATATACTCGCCCTGCAGGAGCAATCGGCCTACGGTTGCGACCGCTCCAAATGGGCAGATTGCGTGCAGGTCGGGGAACAACACCGGCAGGACGATGCCGGCCTCCGCCGCCTGACGTGAGAGCACTATTCCCAGCACGAACAGGGAAAAAGCTATCTGCACCGCCAAGCGTACTCGTGGTCTGATCCTGGCTGCGCGGCGCAGCGCCTTGGCCGGGTTATCGAGCTTCAAGGATAAGCTTTTCATGGTATCCGCCCTTTGTGCATTCGCGGATCACATCGATTGTCCACGAGCCGGGCTCAGCCGCCCGGAACTCAATGGTGGCGGTGAACTCTCTGGACCCCACCTGCACCCACTCAATCGGGGCGAGCAGCACCAGGGGCTGCGTTGCGCGGTTCACACGCCAGCGAGCCTCTTCCAGGAGGAAGATGGTGTCTTCGGGCTCAATCAAGCAGCGGTTGTGATCCTCGCGCATCGCAATCTCAATCGTATAACTTTCACCGGTCACCAGTTCAGCGGAGCGCCCCGGGAAGATGCCAATTTGTCCGTCCGGCCCGATGAGGGTGTAGGTAAGAATGCACGCGTGTGCAGACACGCCGGCGACGAGAACAAAAAAAGCGACCGCCGCTGTCCGCTTTGAAAAGATACTGGCCATCATGACCTCCCTCACAACGATATGTGATCAAGTGTCGGCCAATCATGTGTTCGCCGTAGGGAGGGTTTGTGAAGATTGGGTGAAGTGTGTGGCGTCACCCTCGTCCGCAGGGCAAACGCACATACGCTTTCACCAATGATGCTGCCGCATGTGAGAAGGACCCTGCGCTTGTCCTCGCGAGCTGCGGAGACGCTCCGGGTCCTTCTCACATGCAGCAGTTCGCCATTACCGGGTCTGTGCGTTTGCCCTGCCCCCGGCGGGTTTCGGGTACAGTGGTTGGCCTTGGCAGATGGTAAACCCCATCGGTCTCCCCCTGAGTTGAGCCACTACACGGCGGTGCGGGCCGAAACACCAGAGATCGCCCCTCTGGCAGCGCCTCTGCACCCGGACATCCCGCACTATCCTCTGGGGCGCAGCGCAACCACCGGACGCGAACACACGCAGGGCGAACGCACATGAGGAAAAGGTGGTGCGGCAGGCAAGAATGACCCGGAGCGACCCCGCAGGCGCTCTTGTGCCGAGGACAAGCGCAGGGTCATTCTTGCATGCGCAAGCACCACTATGAATATCTATGTGCGTTCGCCCTGTCCTTGACGGTCGCATCGTCGACCCGTAGTATCAAGATACTCATCGCACAAGGAGCATGAAATGGCAGATCTCAGAGCCACATACATGGGCATTGACCTGAAGAATCCGCTCATCGCGGGCGCATCAAGCCTCACGAGCAACATGGGCAGCATCAAGAAGATTGAGGAAGAGGGCGCCGCGGCATTGGTCCTTTCGTCTCTCTTCGAGGAAACCATCCAGCTGCAGAGTTTCAAAATGGAACAGGACATGTCCTACTTTGACAATCTGGGCGCGGAAGTCGGGAGTATTTTTCCGGACATTGAGCACGCCGGCCCGGAAGAGCACCTCATGTGGGTACGGAAGGCCAAAGAGGCGGTGCAGATCCCCGTCATCGCGAGCCTCAACTGCGCGAGCACGGAAAACTGGGTGAATTGGGCTCTGAGGCTGGAGGAGACCGGGGTTGATGGTCTGGAACTCAATTTCTTTGCTGTTCCCGCGGATCCGGATGAGAGCGCAGACTCAATTGAGAAATATCAGATTGAGGCACTGAAAGCGATCCTGGCCAAGGTGAAGATTCCGGTCAGCGTGAAGCTCAGCCCCTTCTACACCAACCCGCTCAGCGTCGTGGACAAGATGGATGCGACCGGTGTCGCCGGGTTTGTCCTGTTCAATCGGCTTTGGCATCCGGCCGTAGAAATCGACAAGGAGAAGATGGACTTTCCGTTCCATCTGAGCGATTCGTCGGATCACGGGCCGGCGTTGCGCTACGTGGGAATGCTCTCACAGTCGGTCAAGGGCTCGCTGTGCGCCGCCAACGGAATCCACACCGGTGCGGACGCGGTGGAACTGATCCTCGGCGGCGCCGATGTTTTCCAGACGGTCAGTTCGCTCTATCTCAATGGCGTGAAGCATATCGGCACAATCCTGGCGGAGATCCAGACCTGGATGGATCGAAAGGGCTATGAAAAGCTCGACGATTTCCGCGGGAAGCTCAATTACGCCAACTGCAAGAACAAGTGGACCTTCAAGCGGGCGCAGTACGTTCGTCACCTGCTGAACAGCGCGGAATACATCAAGCGATCGTCGGCGCTATGACCCTTACGCAAGACAAGTTCGGCGCCATGTCCGACGGCACTGAGGTCGTCGTCTACACAATTGGAAATTCTGCCGGGTACGTGATCCGGTGCATGACCTACGGGGCCACGCTGATCAGCGTGAAGGCGCCGGGCAGGGACGGGTCGATTCAGGAAATCACCCTTGGCTATGATCGATTGGAAGACTATCTGGCCGGGCACCCATACTTTGGGTCGAGCGTTGGCCGAGTGTGTAATCGAATTGGCGGCGCGCGGTTCTCGCTGGGTGGTCGGGAAATTCAATTGCCGGCGAACGAGGGGCCCAACATGCTCCATGGCGGGGAGGGCGGTTTCCACGCGCGCGTGTGGGAGGCGGAGCCTTTTCAGGCCGACACACGGGCCGGCGTGGTTTTCGAGCGCGTCAGCCCGGACGGTGAAGAAGGATTTCCCGGTACCCTCGAAGTAACCATCACCATCTCACTCACCGAGGACAACGAGATTGAGTTCGAGTACCGGGCCGAGACCGATCAACCGACCCCGGTCAATCTGACCAACCACGCCTACTGGAACCTGGCCGGCGCGCCGGATCTGATCCCGGCTACCACGGCCGCGCCTGGACCCGGGGGCGCGATTGGCAGGCACCGCTTGATGATCCCCGCAGCCGAACTGCTTGAAGTGGACGACGCGAGCATCCCGACCGGGCAGGTTCTTCCTGTTGCCGGGACGCCATACGACTTCACCGAAATGAAACCGATTGGCCGCGACATCGAAAACGCCCCAGGCGGCTATGACCTGTGCTGGGTGCTTTCTCCACCTACAACCCCGGCGGTGGCCACAGTGGCTGCGATCGTTGAGGAGCCGGTGAGCGGGAGGCGCATGGAGGTTCTCACGGGCCTCCCGGCCGTTCAATTCTACTCCGGCAACAAGCTCCCCGGTACGAAGTCCAGAGCCGAAAGGCCTTACCGACTGCACGATGCCCTTTGTCTGGAACCGCAATTCCACATTGATGCGGTCAACTATCCGGATTTCCCGTCGATCATTCTGGAGCCGGGCGAGGTGTTTGAGCATCGGACCGTGTATCGATTCAGTACAATGAAGTAGGCGGATTGCTCACCTGCCTCATCAGTTCTTCCGAACGTGGAACTCCTCAACATCCATCAGCGTGGGAAATCCGGGGCCAACCTCCGTCCGGCTCACCGTTCCGGTGACGGTCACCGTTTGGCCCTGCAGCCGGTACAGTTCCCCGAAGTGCTCGCCCTCAACCTGCACGAGACGAATGCCCGACGGCGATGCCGGGTCCTCAACCGCCACCGCGAGGTAGGTGTGCGGCTCATTGCCATAGACCCGAAGCCTACCGGTCACCGTCAGTTCGGCGCCAACCTCAAGTGCGTCCCAATCGATCTCTGTTCCCTCGGGTCGTCCCCGGGAAAACCCCGCCCCGGCGACGGCACACACGAGCAATGCGACCAGTACCGGGTGTCGGCTCACTTCACCACCACCGTGAAATCCACCCCGTTCGGAACGAGGAGAACCGCAGTCAGCGCACCGGTCTGGTTCAGCCCGAGTTCGTAGAAGATGGTGGACATCCCCTCCATCTCCGCGAGGTGGTAGCTGGAGGCCGTGTGGATCACCGGGCCGTCGGTGGATGAGTCCGTCTGGTCGTAGTTGAAGTGGTTGATTGAACCGAGGGAGTAGGTTGTGGCGCCCACCGTGCT
>DAOWMR010000465.1 GCA_030642995.1 Spirochaetales bacterium | reverse complement strand
GTAGCTTTTGCGAGGGGATTCGGCATACAACGTGGAGCGCTTGCGACCTCAATTGGTCACGACGCCCACAATCTCTGCGTGCTTGGGGTGAACGACAAGGACATGTTGATCGCGATTCGGGCGGTCGCGGACGTCAACGGCGGGATTGCCGTCGTCATCGATGGGGAAATCCGGGCGCGCCTCGAACTGCCGATAGCAGGCCTCATGTCGAACATGCCGCTGGAAGCCGTGGTGGAGGGGCTGGAGCAGCTCAAGCACGAGATATCGGGTATGGGCGCTAACCGGGACATACTCATGTCGCTTCACTTCATCCAGCTGGCGGTGATTCCGTCAATCAAGATCACCGACCTCGGGCTGGTTGACGTCATGAAGCAGGAGTTTATCGATCTCTCCTGTTGATCAACACCCCCCTGCAGACAGCCAAAACAGGCCTTGTTTCTCAGGAAGCCCAAATTGCACTACGAAATATGTATGAAATTCGACCGTCAACCGGTAGATAGTCTCTCCATTCTCTGGTGTAATAGCTTCGGGAAGGTGGGGGAATGGGCGACGACGGGAAACGTATCTGTTTGATATCAGGTGAGAACATGCAGAATCAGGCTTTCACGCTGTATCTGGAGGAGCAAACCGGCATAGAATGCGTCCTGCGACGGGAGTTACGGCGGTGTGCAACGTCTGCAGCCCTCGCAAATCAGACGACCCTCATCCTGGCAGACTGCCTTTTCGTTCACCCTGACACGATCATTCAGCAGATAGAACAACTGCCAACAGCACTGCCGTCCAACGTAATGGTAGCGATGATAAACCTTTATGGGAGCACAGCCATTGAACTGCGCGCCGTTGTCCAGGGCATCCGAGGCCTTTTTGAGGTCGCCACCGATCTGGATACGCTTGTGCGGGGGATTCATGCCATCATAGATGGAGACGTCTGGATACCTCGCAAAGTACTCGTGACTGCCGCCTTCACCAATGACGAAGATCGGCCAAAACGCCGGCTCAGTCCCGCCCGCACCACACTGACCCGCCGAGAGCGGGAAATTCTGGCGCTGATTTCCACCGGCGCCTCAAATGATCAGGTTGCCGACAGGCTCAGTATTAGTCCAAATACCGTAAGAACTCACATCTACAACCTCTTCCGCAAGATCGATGTGCCGAATCGCATGCAGGCGGCACTCTGGAGCGCGGAGAACCTGTAATCTAGACAAATTACGTAGACTCCTGTTTACGTATCGGACGATTGGTTTAGGTGCTTCGTTGAACGAATACGTAGAAAAGACGTAATTCTTGCGATAGGACGATCATCTCAAGCGCTGTACAATCCCCCTCATTGTGAGCGATAAACGGCGGCTCGAACGATTTGCTTTGAGCGCCCCGGCACGTGTGATGGTCTTGGGCAGAGGGAAGTCCGGCCAGTTACATGCTCGGACGCGTGATCTATCGGCCGGAGGTGCGTACCTCCTTCTCAGGCAAAATGCGCTTCAGGTTGGATCGGATGTCGAATTGGAAATAGATCTGACCGTGGACGTTCATCGCTCGGTGCTGCCTAGTCCTGAGGAGACATGCGTGCGAGGAAGAGGGACCATCACGCGCCGGGAGGAGAATGGAATGGCAGTAGCATTTGCAGGTCAACTGCAGTTTGCATAAGCAGTAGAGGGGGGAGAGTACATGGGAGCAGGCTCGACCAGGGAGATATGGAAGCCGGTTCTGGGCAGTCTACGGTCACGACGCAGACCGGGCGGGATTTACGAAGACCACGAGTTTCAGGAACTCATCATGTATGAGAAGGCTCGCGCAGATCGTACCGGGGATCGATTGTCTGTCGTACTGTGCAACGTCACCGGACTGCACGGTGATAAGTACGCAGTCGGTGGAGTGATCCGCGAGTTCACCACAAGTGTTCGAACCACGGATCACGTCGGTTGGTACGGCAATAGTAATCTAGGCGTTGTGTTGACCTTGACTAGTCGGGAAGGGGCCGAGCAGTTCGTACGGAACCTGGACATGAACGGCACAAAAGACGACGTCTCATTCCGCATCTATTCGTATCCCGAACAGTGGCTGGACAACCAGAACGGTGACCCGAACCTCACGGAGACGGAAACGAACACGGACACGGAAGGGAGCGACGATTTCCCTGACTCAAGCGATCACGCGGAATCCGAACCGGCAACCGAAAGCCGATCCAACGTGATTTCGTTTACCAAGACAGTTCCAAAGTGGAAACGCGCATTGGACATTGTCGCGCCGGCGTGGGGCTCATTGTTCTTTTCCCGTTTCTCGCGTTGATCGGCCTCTACATCAAATTGGTCTCCCCCGGCCCCATCCTGTTCAGGCAGAAACGAATTGGGCTCGCGCGGAAGGAGTTCACCTTCTACAAGTTCCGGACAATGCATTTCAACACACCTACTGCCCACCAGCATCATCTGAAGGACCTGATTGCCTTTAACAAGCCGATGACCAAACTGGACGAAGTT
>DAOWMR010000348.1 GCA_030642995.1 Spirochaetales bacterium | reverse complement strand
TTCGATTGTGGCGGAGACCGACGGCGAGGGCGGAACCGAGGAGCAGGAGTTCCTCTTTGCGCTCTACCCGAAGCGTGGGGGCAGGAGCTTCGACGCCGAATCGGATGACGACTGGATTCGACTTGGTAGCGTTGCCGGCCGGATCCATGCTGCTTCACGGGCAGGCGCCGCCGAGCATCGGCTGGTCTGCACGCCCGGGGGATCAACGCTGGGGTTTCTGGCGGAGTTGCGCGCAGACGGCGTGGTACATCCCGAGGTTGCGGGAGAGTTCTTCGAGACTGCCGAGCGTGCGCTCGAGTGGATCACGCCGCTGTTCGATGGAGTTGAGCTCCAGAGGATCCACGGTGACTTCCATCGGGGCAATATCCTGGATCGACCCGGGGAGGGACTCCTGGTGGTCGACTTCGACGACATGATGATGGGACCGGCCGTCCAGGATCTGTGGCTGCTGCTTCCCGATCGTGCCCAGGAGGCGCGCCGTGAACTCAATCTCATCCTGGAGGGCTACGAGCAGTTTGAGCAGTTCAACTCATCCAGCCTGCGACTCATTGAGCCGTTGCGGCTCATGCGGATGCTCTACTACGTTGCCTGGTCCTCGCGGCAGCGTCACGACCATCGATTTCGTGAGTCATTCCCCGAGTGGGGCGGGAAGGCGTTCTGGGGGAAGGAGCTTGAAGACGTGAAGACGCAGATCGCCGTCATACGCGACGCAGTTGAAGGTGAGGAGAATGACGCATGACCTCTCGAGAACGGGTACGAACAGTAGTGGACGGCGGGGTGCCGGATCGCGTTCCCCTGATCGTGGGGGCGAGTAACGCCACCGGGATCAAGATGGAAGTCTACCGGGGGGTGAAGAAGCTCGCCGGTATCTCGGAGCCGGATCGATTTCTCTACGACTGGCCGGAACTGGGCACCGCACTGCCGGGCGAGGTCGGTCTGAAACGGCTTCACTCCGATGTTCGCGGAGTCCATGATCGATTTCCATCCCGGGTCTCCGAGCGTAACCGGTCACGCCCCGAGCACGATCCCTACATCGACAGCTGGGGGAGCGGGGCCCGCGAGATCAGCCCCGGCGAGTGGTTCCCCGGCGTTCACCCGTTGGCCTCCGCAACCAGCGTGGAAGAGATAGAGGCATACGAGGGCTGGCCGGACATGAATGATCCGTCACGGGTTGCGCATATCGCCGCGCACGCAGCGCGGCTTGCCGAGGCAAACGAATACGCCGTCATGGCAACGCCGTGGCTTCTCTTTCCGTTTGAACGTGCGTTTGCCATGCAGGGGATGGACACCTTCCTGCTCAACATGGCGATGCACCCGGAGTTCGCGGTGGCTCTGCTTCACAAGCACCTGGAACTTTCCAAGACCCTGATGGGACACGTGCTGCGAGAGCTTGGAGACAACGTGGACATCATCAAGATCGGTGACGATCTCGGCACCCAGGACAGCCTCATGATCTCCCCCGGCATGTACCGTGAGATGCTCAGGCCCATCCACTCCGAGTTCATTCGCTTCATCAAGGAGCGCACGAAAGCAAAGGTGTTCTTCCACACCGACGGTGATGTTTTCGACCTGATCCCCGATTTCATTGAGATGGGCGTGGACATCCTCAATCCCATTCAGACGAGCGCGGGTCGGATGAGCGATCTCGAGCGTCTGAAGGGCGAGTACGGCGGGGCCATTGCCCTTTGCGGTGCGGTGGATACCCAGGAAGTCCTGCCCCACGGGAGCCCCGAGGAGGTCCGCGACGAGGTGAAGCGAGTCATCGGGATTCTCGGCAAAGGGGGCGGATACATGGTCGCGAGCGTGCACACAATCATGAACGATGTGCCGCCGGAGAACGTGCTGGCCATGGTCGATGCGGTGGAAGAGTTTGGCCGGTATTGAGCCGGCGAGGGTCACAAGATGAACAGATTGCGAGTTGGAATCATCGGCGTCGGGAAGATCAGTGAAATCTACCTGGACAACCTGACGACGATGTTCAGGGATCGAGTGGAGGTCGTCGGATGTGCCGATGTCATTGCCGACCGAGCGGCCGAAACTGCGCAGGCCTACGGTCTACCTCGGGCGTATGGATCGGTGGACGAGCTGCTCGGAGATCCTGAAGTCGACCTCGTACTGAACCTGACGATTCCCGCAGCCCACTATGGGGTGAGCCGAGCGGCCGTGGAGGCAGGAAAGCACGTCTATGCCGAAAAGCCGCTGACAGTGGCCACCGAGGACGCGCGCGATCTGCTCGCCGCTGCCGGCAAAGCCGGCGTTCGGGTGGGCTGTGCGCCGGATACTTTCCTGGGCGGGGGACTGCAGACCTGCAGGAAGCTCATTGATGACGGCGTGATCGGGAGGCCGGTGGCGGCGGTCGCGTTCATGGCAAGTCACGGTCCCGAGGACTGGCACCCGAACCCTGAGTTCTTCTACAAGGCCGGCGGCGGTCCGATGTTTGACATGGGGCCGTACTATCTCACGGCGTTGATCTCGCTCATTGGCCCCATTGCTCGGGTTTCCGGCTCCGCGCGGATCTCCTTTCCGGAGCGGAAAATCGAGAGCGAGCCGTTGCGCGGCACAACGATTGCCGTGGATGTGCCGACGCACATAGCGGGCACGATCGATTTTGCCGGCGGGGCGATTGGGACCATCATTACCAGCTTTGACGTCTGGGGTGCGAATCTCCCTCGGATTGAGATCTACGGATCGGAAGGGTCTGTGAGCGTACCGGACCCGAACGACTTCGGCGGTGAGGTACGGGTTTTGCGTGCCGGGGAAGAGGAATGGACCTCCGTCCCCCTGACGCACGGCCATACCGAGAACTCCAGAGGAATCGGAGTGGCTGAGATGGCCGTGGCAATCGGAGAGGGGTGGCCGCACCGGGCATCCGGCGAGCTGGCAGCACACGTCCTGGAGGCCATGCACGGATTTCACATTGCGTCGGACTCAGAGCGTGTCTATGAACTCACGACCTCGTGCGAGGCTCCCGAGCCGCTCCCCTCCAATTTTACGATCTGAGCGGGGATGGCAAACTCAATACCTTCCGCCTGGAAGCGCTCGTAAATTGCCAGGTTCATCCGCTGCTGCATGTCCATGTATAACGCGTAGTCTGCCGTGATCACTTTGTAGACCACCTCAAAGGAGAGATTCCACTCGCCATAGCTTGCGAAGTGCGCGCGGTCGAACGCGGCCATCTCCTCCGCCCTGACAACTTCTTCCAGGATGGCCGGAACAAGACGCAGCTTTTCTGCCGACGTGCCATATGCCACACGGACGTGAAAAACGATACGTCTGCTTTCCATCCGTTTGTAGTTGTGGATCTTGCCGCTCGTCAGATCCGAGTTGGAAACGGTGATCTGCTCACCGACGGCTGACCGCAGTCGGGTGGTCTTGATCCCGATCTTCTCAACGGAGCCCTTGATATCACCGGACACCACGAAGTCTCCGATCTCAAACGGGCGATCAAACAGGATGACAAAGTAGCCGAACAAGTCCCCGAGGATTGCCTGGGCAGCGAGTGCCACCGCGATACCGCCAATGCCGAGCGCCGCAATAACCGCCGTGATGTCAAAACCGAGGTTGTCCAGAAGGAAGAGAAGCCCGGCAATCCAGACGACGAAGATCGAGAACGACCGGAGTGGCTTCAATCGACTCATGTCCAGCGTGCCTTCACTGCCCGAGGCTCGGCGGAAGAAGGCGTCAACGACGGTGACGACGAATCGGATTGTCATCAGGCTGAAGACA
>DAOWMR010000303.1 GCA_030642995.1 Spirochaetales bacterium | reverse complement strand
TTCAGAATGTGGAATTCCTGGCCGCAATGGACTGGACCACCACCGAAACTACCCGATATGCCCACGTGGTGCTTCCTGGATCTACCTTCCTGGAGACAAGCGGCACCCGGTGCAATTTTGAAGGGAAGGTCCTGGAATACGCCCGAGCCGTTGAGCCGCCTTCCGGCGTTTCCGGAACGGAAGTGCTGGCAGGGCTCGCACGTCACTTTGAGATCAGGACGGGCCACGGCTCCGTACAGGAGCTGAGCGGGGAAATAGACAAGATCGTGCACAGAGAACTGGGAGATCTTGTGCGTTACTATTGGAACACCGGTCAGGAACGGGTATGGGCGGAAGATGGGCGGCTGGTGCCTGTGGACTCACCTGTCCGTGCAGGTACCATGCCGTTGGCGATGACCCATTTTGAGCGCCACAAGAAGAAAATTCGCGACGTAGGGACCGACAGGTTCAAGGTCCAAAACACATGATGAAGCTTGAAGATCTGTGCACTTTTGTTGAAAGCAACTTCGATTTCCTTCTCGTAGTAGATCCGGATGAAAAGATCGTTCGCGCCAACCGGCCCCTTGCTCGGGAATGCGCGTCAAACAAAACGCAGCTCGAGGGTAGACTGCTGAAGGACGTGCTTACCGAACCCTCTCTGAACACCTTTGCTTTCGCCATGGGTGATGTCAGGGAAGGAAGGAGAGGAATCGCGGTCTATTCCCCGAAGGCAAAAGCGTCCTATTCCCTGCCTCTGAGGGCCGCCTACAGCGATACCGACAGCGGAGGGGTCTACCTCTTCTTCGGGTTTCGCAGGGATGATTTGAGCAATGGTTCCGATTGGGACAAGAAGCAACGAATCAGAGAACTCACCTGTCTCTACTCGGTAGCCGAGGGGATCGAACTCACCGGCACCGTTCAAGAGTTTTTCGACCTGCTCCCCGAATATATCAGCTCCGGGATGTGCTACCCGGATGCAACGGTCTGCTATGCCGTGTACCAGGGCATGGAATACGGCCGGAAGCCTGCCAACTGTCTGCGCGTTGAGCTTACGGTGAACAGACAGGCTTGCGGCGAGATTCTGGTAGGGTACATGAGCGACGAGTATGAACTCCTGCCGGAAGAACAGAAAATGCTCAATGAAATAGGCCGTATGGTCAGTCTTGCCCTTGAAAGAAAAACCCTCTCTGAGCGTTTGACGGATCTGGAGAAGGAAATTGAAGTCCGGACCAAAGATTTGGAGGAGCAGAACCGGAAATTGAGTATCGTCGATTCCAATTTGGATATGGTGAACAAAGGTTGGGAGGAATCCAAGACCCATCTGGAAGCCATGTTCCAAGCCATACCGGATGCAGTGGCCATAATCGACCGGAATCATCGGCTGGTGATGACCAACCGTCAGGGGGTAGAGCCGGGAACCAAGTGCCATCAAGCCTTTTTTGACAGAGACATTCCCTGTGAGAACTGCCGTCTCAAGAGGATTATTGCGGATAAGTCTCCGCTGACCCTGACGATAAAACACAATGACAAATACCTTCAGGTCTACGCCATGCCAATCTACAACCAGAACCAGGAGGTGGACGGCATCATCGAATTCTTCCGCGATGTGACCCTGGAAATGACCTATGAGCAGCAGATTCAGCAGGCCGACAAGATGGCTTCTCTAGGCCAACTCGTGAGCGGCGTTGGTCATGAGATCAACAATCCCAATCAGTTCATCCAAGGCAACATAAAGATCCTGAAGCAGGCCCTCGATGATATGCTCCCAATCGTAGAGGAGTACCACAAAGATCACCCGGATCTGAAAATTGCCCGATTGAAGTATGATTTCTTCCGCGAGCACATCATGACCCTAGTTGATGACATGGCTCGTGGCTCCGAGCGGATAAAGGGGATCGTCAAGGCATTGAGGAGTTTTGCTCAACGCAATGAGGGCCTTCTCACTGATACTATCGAGGTGAATACCATCATCGAAGATAGTGTCCGGCTCGTCCACGATGAGGTGCATAAGCGAGCCGATATCGATCTGAAACTAGCCGAAGACCTCCACACATTTGCCGGCAACTCCCAGAAGATAGAACAGGTTCTCATCAATCTGATCCTCAACGCCGGCCAGGCCATGCCGAACGACAGGAGAGGCAGGATCACGATCAGGACCAGCACCGTTGGTCCTGATGCAATTCTCATAGAGATCCAGGACAACGGCCGGGGGATGAGTGAACAGACAGCAAAGCAGATATTTGATCCCTTCTTTACCACGAAGCGCAACATAGGAGGAACAGGACTGGGACTTCCAATCGCCTATAGAATTATCGAGGAGCACCACGGAAGCATATCTGTAGAGAGCAAACTGGGGGAAGGAACGACTTTCTCGATCAGAATTCCTTCCACATCCGGCAGTTAAAATGGGAGGGCAATAGGCCCATGAGAAAAGTACTCATCATTGATGATGATGTCGCGGTCACCAATTACCTCAGGGTCTTCCTCATGCAGAATGAGCTTTCTGATGCCACAGTGATTAACGACTCACGCGAAGTTTCGGGGCTTCTATCCAGAGAAACATTTGACGTCATCCTTCTGGATATGGATATGCCTGAGGTCGGCGGCCTGGATATTCTGAATGAAGTCCGTGATAAGAAGGTCGAGACGCCTGTCGTCGTGCTGACCGGTGTCAACGATGTAGAGCTTGCCGTGAAGGCCGTGAAACTGGGAGCCTTTGATTACCTCATCAAACCGGTTGATGAAGAGCATTTGTTGGAAGTGCTCAACAACGCGATTACCTAGGGCTCATTCCATCAGATATCGCCGAAGAAGGTCTCCCGAATGAACGCGCGATCGGATACCTCCCTGCGTTCGAGTTCCGTGAGGACCGGCCGGGGATCGTATTCCACCGGGATGATCCTGAAATCGACATTGTGCCCCCCCGGAATATCAACAAGCATCACGCTCGGCCCACCAGTGTGATGGAGACCTGCGCTGCCGGGGTTGATGAAGTACGGGGGTTTCTCACGATCGATCAATGCCCGGTGTGTGTGGCCGAATGCCACAATCTGGTGCTCCGTGCCGAATGCACTCTCCAACGCCGTCCGTCCGAGATCGATCTTGGTATCCGCCACCCGACCGTCCGAAAGGCAGTAGTGCACGCAGTGGATCCGGAGGTCTCCCGCCGGCAAATCGAGCGTGTGGGGGAACTCCGAAATGAACGCAACCTCGGAGGACGACAACTGCGCGTGGGTCCATCGGTAGTGTTCCCGCTCGCCATCGCCCATACGCCGGTCCATCTGATCACTGAAGCCCAGAACCAGATCGTCCTCATGATTGCCGGCAATGCACGGGATATCGTGGTCGCGCAGGAATTGCACGGTCTCTGCAGGAAATGGACCAATCGAAATGGCGTCGCCCAGGTGCACGATGATGTCGCACCCTTCGCGAGTAAGTTTCTCCAATGCAGCTTCAAGGGCGGGCAGATTCGCGTGGATGTCCGACAGCAGTCCTATTCTCATGGGGTTGCAGGCAGACTGTGACACTGCGCCGTCTGGATCGTCAAGTAGCGAGCGCCCAACCCGTCCATCGCGTTGCGACTGCGGATAACTTTGACTATCATCTGTTGGTTGTGCATAGGAGCGCAAGATGGATTTGAAGAAATCTACCCAACAGTTACTGGACAAAGTCCGTTCACCTCATTTTGCAACAACAGCCCTTTCAGATCTGGTCCCTTTCTACCAGTCACTATCGGAGCACAGCAAGCAGATGGGACTTCTGGTACTGGAATCCTTCTGCAAACCAGCGGCAGATCTGTTCTTCGGGAAGATGCTGGGTCAGGTTGTGGACGGTGTGGATCCGGGAACCATCTACCATCAGGCCTTGGGAGAAATTGGAGAAGCGCGAGAGACTATCATCGATGGATCAGATGAGCATCCCGACCCCAAAATCAGAAGAATGTACTTCCATCTGTTGGGAATTTTGCTCTTTCAAAACGGTGATAAGGGGGTTGCCTCCAAGCTGAAAGAATTTGCCGACAAATTTGAAAACACATCTTTGGAGCCTGGAAACAGTGAATCCGACATCCTGAATTTCCTGAGAAGAGCAGATGGGCGCATACTCGAGCCAAAGGAAGTCCAGGCTGCGAATTGGCTCATTTCCGAAGTCAAGCAATATGACCTCGCCATGGAGATTCTGTC
>DAOWMR010000316.1 GCA_030642995.1 Spirochaetales bacterium | reverse complement strand
TTTTGCGGGTACCTGCACCAAGGACATCTTGTCCCGACCTGAATCCTGGGAAGTGATGGCAGACTGTCGATAGCTTGAAACGGTATGTTGTTTGTGATTCTACTTCCTGCGGTTTGAATACGGAATGAACTGACATTCACTTACCCACAGATAAACGGAGAGATGGACAGGCGGCGATGGAGCCGCATTGTCCCGAATAATTGAAAGAGTGGGGGCTACGGCACCGACTCAGGAGAACAGCACGATGGCTGATGAAAGTCGAGATGAACCGATAGTCACCGAAGCAGGCACGAGCCGGAAGACGACTTCCGGGGAAACACGCACAACTGGTGGTGATCCGGAAAGCGCACCGAAGACTGTGCACACTGCCAAGGTTACCAGGAGTGGGGGCACAGGGCGGAAGATCGTGGCGCGCAAAAGAGGGCCGCGGGTCAAGATTGTGAAGGATCCAGACCCGTCCAGTAACGGAAGTTCCAACTCTGCCATTGCGTCCGAGGACCCTGCGGACGGATCCGCGCTTGGGCCGCAGGCCGGCCGGAACGGACAATCGGCCGACGCAGCGGATGAAACTGCGCAGAGTGATCGGACCGACAGGCAGTCGGGGCGTAACGACAGGAATGGCGGTAACCGTCGGACTGGAGGCAAGGTGGGTGACCACCGCCCGGCCGATCAGCGCGGCAACGACAAGACCCTGAGCATCAATGAACTCACGCAGATGAATATGCGTGATCTCAGAGGTATTGCAACGCGTCTGGGGATAAGCCAGGACAATCTGCTCAGTCTCAAGAAACAGGAAGTGATCTTCGCAATCCTGAAATCTCATACAGAACGCAACGGCGTCATTTACGCCTACGGCTCGCTTGAAATCCTGCCCGACGGATACGGATTTCTCCGAAGCCCGCAGAACTCATATCTGTCGGGGCCCGACGATATCTACATCTCACCGAGCCAGATTCGGCTTTTCAATTTGAAAACCGGTGACACAGTGTACGGTCAAATCCGCCCGCCGAAGGAGGGCGAAAGATTCTTCGCCATGCTTCGTGTGGAAACCGTCAACTTCGACAATCCGTCTGTTGCTCAGACCCGTATTCCGTTTGACAACCTCACGCCGCTGTATCCGGATGAGCGTCTCAATATGGAGACTCGCTCTGGTGATGTGTCCACTCGGATGATCAATCTGTTCTGTCCGATCGGAAAGGGGCAGCGGGGGCTCATTGTGTCGCCGCCGTTCACCGGGAAGACGATCCTTCTCCAGAAGGTCGCGAATGCGATCACGGAGAACCATCCCGAGGTGTATCTCATCGTACTGCTCATCGACGAGCGGCCCGAAGAGGTGACCGACATGGCGCGCAATGTTCAGGCCGAGGTCATCTCTTCAACCTTTGATGAACAGGCGACTCGGCACGTCCAGGTTGCGGAGATGGTACTTGAAAAGGCGAGACGTCTCGTTGAGCACGGGAAAGACGTCGTGATTCTTCTGGATTCGATCACGCGCCTTGCGCGTGCATACAATCAAACGGTTCCCACCTCCGGCAAGATCCTTTCGGGCGGTGTGGATTCGAACGCGCTCCACAAGCCGAAGCGATTCTTTGGTGCTGCGAGGAACATTGAGGATGGCGGGAGTCTCACAATCGTGGCGACCGCGCTTATCGAGACAGGTAGCCGGATGGATGAGGTCATCTTTGAGGAGTTCAAAGGCACCGGCAACATGGAAGTGAATCTTGATCGACGGCTATCCGATCGGCGCCTCTACCCGGCGATCAACATCAAGAAGTCCAGCACGAGACGCGAGGATCTGCTGTTGTCCGAAGAAGAGCTTCAGAAAATGTGGATTCTGCGAAAGGTGATCAATCCGTTGGATGACGTTGCAATCATTGAGCTTCTCATTGAGCGGATGGGGAAAATCAAGACCAACGATGCGTTCCTCCGGTCCATGAACACCTCCACCTTTGGAGAATAGCGCTCCGAGCGTACTCGGTAACGAGGGTGCTCAGCCCAGAGGCGCGCATTGACACCAGCAACCGTGGTTTGGTAGTTTGTGAGACCTACGAATCGCATCGCGGTGACATGATCAAATAGTTGAGGTAGCGAGAGAATCATGAAGAAGGACATACATCCAAAATACCAGGACGTCGTGTTTGAAGATGCGGCATCAGGTACGCTTTTTCTAACACGATCCGCGGTAGTGACCAGCGAGACCGTTGAATACGAGGGTAAGACCTATCCGCTCTGCCACGTGGAAATCTCCAGCGCTTCACACCCGTTCTATACCGGTAAGCAGCAACTCGTTGACACCACCGGTCGGGTTGAACGGTTCCGCAAGAGATACAACATCAAGAGTTAGCGTGACAGGCCGCTCTCCGTTCGACGGGGGGGCCGTGCCGCGGACCACAGCAACAGCACCAACAACCCGGCAAGAATCACCACAGGGAAGTAATCTCCCCAGCGTACGTATATCGGGGTGCGGTCCGGCGTGTAGACGGGAACCTCCGCGATCAGGTAGCCCTCGGCAAACATCGGGAGCCCGCTCACAACCCGGCCCCAGGGATCCACCACGCCGGTGAATCCGGCGTTGGTGGACCGAATCAGCGAGCGTCGCGTCTCAACCGCACGGAAGCGTGCAGCAACGAGGTGCTGCAGCTGCGCCGAGTTGGTGAGCGACCAGGCGTTGTTGGTGAGGTTGACCAGGAGATCCGCGCCGGCATTTACAAATCGCCGGCCGATGTAAGCAAAGCCGTCTTCAAAGCAGATAGGCGCTCCCACGGTAACCGGGGATTCTCCTTCACGCTCAATGGTGAAGAGTCTGGTTCCCGGGCCCGGGGCCCAGATTGCACTGATGCCGATAACCTCGCGGAAGAAGCGTTGGACCACCGCACTCTCCCAGAACGGCACATACTCGGCGAAGGGGACGAGTTGCTGCTTCCCGTACCATTGCCGGATCTCACCGTCCTGACCCAGAAGCAGCACGGCATTGTGAACTGCGAACTCGCCGCTTTCCGCCTGATACGGTGATCCGGTCATGATCGGTACGGGAAGACCGCGAACAAACTCGGTGAAGGGTTCGGTTGCCGGATTCTCGTCGTACCAATCGCGAAATCGGTCGATGTTGTACGGAAATCGCAAGCTCGTTTCGCTCCACACGATGAGATCAGGGTCTTCGGGCGACGCCTGCAGTCCTTCATGAGTCAGTCGCTGCGCGGTCGCGATAGGTCCCGCGATGTCCCGGGTATTCCAGGAGTCGGCGTTCTGCTGGACGAGAAGAACCGTCAACTCGCCACGCACCGGTATCTGCCGGTGTAGAGAGAGCGCACCGTAGCCCACGACGAGCCCAATCAGAATCACGGAGGCAACGGCGCTCCGGATGGACGTTGCTGAGACTTTGCGGAGGGTGGTGAGATCGTTGAAGAATTCAGCCACGATTGCACTGAAGTACACCGCCACGAAGGTCAGTCCCCAGGTTCCGGTGATATCGGATATCTGAATCACCACAGGAATCATGTTGAACGGGTAGGCGGCGAGACTCCACGGATAGGCGAGGAATCCTACGCTCTTGAGGAACTCGTACCCTGTCCAGACGAGCGCAAAGAGCAGGGGCCGATACGCCCGATTTGCGCGAAGGGCCCGCCAGAGAAACGGTCCGAGGATTGCATTGTAAAACATGTATCCGAGCGTGGTACCGCCGATGGTCCAGACCGAATAATCTCCGAAGAACATCAGCCAGTAGTTGGCGAGGAACGTGGAGATGCCACCGAAGATAACGCCCACAAGCGTAGCCCTGCGCGGAGAATCCGCCCAGAGCAGTGCCAGATAAAGCGGCGAGAGTGCAATCAATCCCAGGAATGGATTGCCCATTGGAAAGAATTCGTTGGGCAGCGCAAGCGGAAACAGTACAGCGGACACCAAGGTGGCTACAAGTGTGGATCTTCGCACGAGGGTAAACATAGCGCAAAAGTCGCACGTCGGCGATGATTATCGTATTGCTTAGAGATATTGGAGATTCAGTGCAATTGAATTCCGCCGTATCCGGGCTAT
>DAOWMR010000341.1 GCA_030642995.1 Spirochaetales bacterium | reverse complement strand
CAGGACAGCCAGCGCGTTGTGGAGCCGTACCAGTGATTGTTGCCGAACGCCGGGGGTGGATTGGACGGATCGAGGGCAAGCACATCATCACCGTAGGCGACACTTATCCGGCGAATCGTCTCAGGTATTCGTGTATGGTGTTCGTATTGGAACTGACCGTCGGAGTCTGTGGTTCCCTGCACGACCGTCACGTAGTCGGTGGACGCGCGGTCCTGACCCTCCACCATCACGACGGCGCCTCGGATCGGTTCTCCGGTGGATAGTGACGTCACGATGAAGTTGATGGCGTGCTCTTCTTCCACCGCGGACAGACCTAGATCCGTAACGACGATTCGGACGTAGTGGCGTGACTGATCGCTGCCGAGGGCGCGATAACCCACCAGGTAGGTTCCCGGTGCATCCTCCCCGCTGATTTCCGAGAAGAACCCGGATAGATCGAGCCCGAAACCTGTAGAAGGACTGGATTCGCCAATCGGCAAGGTGATGATTGAGCTGATATCCGGGCTCCCCAATGCCCGAACCGCCCGCTCACGCGTGTCGATGGAGTCTCCGGGCATGGGTGGCCGGGCTTCCTCATTGACGCTGAGCGTCGAGTTGCTGAACGGGAAGAAGTCCCGGTCCATCGGATTGATGCGGTACACACGCAGGTCTATCTGCTCGATACCGCGCCCTTCCATGGGGAAGACCTGAGGGCCGTAGCGCTCGACAACGGCCTGTCCGCGATCCCACCTGAGGTACGGCTCAAGCTTCTGGAAGTAGAACGAGAAGCCGGACCGCGCAAACGGCGCGAGCACGCGGCCTCCGGTTGAGAGGATCGGTTCGTGATCGACCCGGATTTCGTATGGCGTCTCCGTATTCGCATCCAGATGGAGATAGAGGCGGTTGTTGGTTACCTCGAAGCTGAAGTTGCGGACCGCCGGAGTGAAATGGACAAGACGGCGGACCTGCTCGAGGGTGACGTGATCGAGTGGTTCAGAAAACTGGAGATAGAGCGGATTATTCTGATTGAGAATGCTCAACGCCTGGTCAACCATGTAGAGGCTGCCGTTCGCGCTGACTGGAAGACCCGTGCTGCCTGACCCCATGGCCGTGAGTCGGAAGAGCGGTCGGGTGGAGAAGTGGTATCGCGCGACATGGGCATCTGCCGCGGCTCCCTCGGCAAGACGAATCGCGAAGGTGATCTCGTTGCCGTAGCCGATGGCTTCGGCCAGCTGTACGACCGCCGTGATCCTGTCCGATCCCTCCCTGGGATCCTGTAGCCTGACGGAGATGTCGTTCTGATCCAGGCGGATGACACTTTGGCCTTCCAGACCGGGGAGTGGACGAGTCTCAATCTCTATCATGGACGCAAGCCGATCCGGGGAGACCCATGAGGGCAGTGTCATCACGATACGGTCCACGGGGTTGAGATTGTTCGCCCCGTTGGACGGAGTCACGCTGACCGGTGGCGCCATGAGGGTCTGCAACGAGTAGCTGTGGGCGCCGGAGACAACCGAAATGGTTGACAACGGGGGCCATGGATCGGCCGGGAGAAACTGAAGGGTTCGCTGATCCACCCAGCGATACTCACCCGCCTGTTGTGGCTGCAACCGGAACAGTTCGCCCGGGTTGTCTGCAGGTCCGCCGCCGATGGGACCGATCTCCCGGTCAAATACGAGCGTGATGGGGTCCCAGGATCGGACGAACTCGGACGGCATAATCCGGGGACGAGAGCCCTCCTGCGCGTAGCCCATTGCGGCGATCAGGAGAAGGCCGACGAAGACGATTGTTCGTACCGGTGTTCTGTTCTCTCTCATGCTAGTTCCCCCGATAGCTCTCAATTACCTGTTCAGGGACCCCGGTCCTGCTCCCCTGGTCCGCAAGGATCACCGGCACCACATTCATGGGCAGATCGCCGTTCTCAGCAAGCAGGTAGTAACGGCCCGCCGCCAGTTCCCTGTAGTAGATGCGTCCGGCGCCCACGACCCTGAGTTGATCATCCAGAAGGAAGGTGTTGAAATCATCCGTCTCCGCCCGCAGGCCGATGCCGACGGCCGCGTCGTCCCGCACGTTCAGCTCAAAGACAACTCGATCTCCGGCAGACAGGAAGAGCGGAACCGGATCAATGAGTTCCGAAATCGGTATTGGATCCAGAATCTGGAACCTCAAAGGCGCCGGCTGAGGCTCGTCTGCAAGGGGCCGGGTAATGAGCGTGTGGGTTCCCGCCCCCAGTACTGCAAACACCCGGCGGTGATCACCTGACCCGATTGCCAGTTGCGGCGGCAGCACTTCCTGTGCGCCCCCCGGATCAAGAATCGTGACCCCCCGGTTGTCCGTGGTCGCCATGATGAATGCCTCTCGGTCCAGCACGAACTGCCATCGCTGTGGCGCCGTGGTCATGATGTTCTCGCCTTCCGACAGCGGGACGGTTCTGCCGGCCCTCTGCGCCGTCCAGGCAACGCTGTCCTCGGCGTCATGCACCAGCCAAGCCGCGACCGGCCCGTTCAGAGCAGTCACCCGCAGCTCGCCGGAAACGCCCGGAAGCGACCAGTAGGGGACATTCCCGTCGGGCGGCCGGGCTGCGATGCGCCGCCCCGAGTCGGTCAGGAGGAGGACCTCGGACGGCTGCACGGCCCATACCGCCAGGGTCAACTCTGAGGTCCGTCCCGGTTCGATTCGTGCGGCAACGATTCCCGGATTCGGCAGGATTGTTTCCATGCCGCTCGTTCGGGTCACCTCCAGCTCTTCTTCGGCGGGCGCGGCGAGAATCCGTGCCGACTGTTCCCGGCGTCCGGTGTTGACAAGATAGATGACGCCGGCGCCCGGCATATCCGCGCTCCGGTTCTCATTTCGTGACGCCACCGTGCGTACGGTCTCGTCGTTGTTCACCGAGAAGGCAACAAGGTCGGGCGACAGGAGGATCTGGACGGCCGGTGCGTCCGCAGTGCTCACTGCTATTGCCCCTCCCGGTGACACTGAGAATGCATCCTGTTCGGTCACGCTGAACTCGCCGTCAATGGAGAATTCACGCAGTACCAACTCCACTCTCCTGCCGGCCGAACGGGGTTCACCGTCCCACAGCCAGACCTGGTGATCGCGAGCCCCGGGGAGTCCTATGATAGTGGACGACAATTCCATGTCTGCCACCGACCAGGCGCGCGCTGTTTCGTTCGAGGAGGACTCAACGGCCTTCACACCCAGATACCCGGCCATCGTCCGCGCCTCAAGGACGGAGACGGTGCCGGATGGGGAGACAACCCACACGGAGACATCGTCATCAGTGATATCGAACGCCCGCGCAGGCCCGGGTTTCACGACGAACGGCTGGATCTGAACGGGTTGGTTCCCATCGTACCAGCTCCAGATGGTTCCTCTCGGGTTGGCAAGGACTCCACCCTCCAGCTCAAGAGCAGGTCGCTCGGATGCGCCGCTCAAAAGTGGCGGGTTCCGCTCTGCGGTCGCGATCACGGAGATTGCGGTCCGATTGGTGATGGTTGCGGCGCCCGGCGGTAATTGCAGAGGCTCAACGCCATCCCACTCCAGGCGCTGTGCGTCGGTCGCCGCTACCTGCAACCCCACCGCCGTGGGGGTGAGTGAATCATTGCGGATACGCAGGAGGTACTCTCGATCGCCAACCAGTGGGACGAACAGCGCGTCACGTCCTTCGGCGATGAGAGTTTCATCACGGTAGAGTGCCAGGTGCGCGGCCGAAGAATCGGCCGTGATACGGGTTGCTGCGTCGCTCCTGCCTGTTCGGAAGGGAATACCTACAATCGCCCGATCCAGTTGTATTCTCGTGTCCAGCGGAAGACCCT
>DAOWMR010000347.1 GCA_030642995.1 Spirochaetales bacterium | reverse complement strand
TCTGATGCCCGTCTTGATCCCCGGAGCTACCGTGAGCGGTTCTGCGCCGCCAAGCCTTCGGAACATCTTCTGAAGGCTCCCGGTTACCGGCGGCACCACGCTGCTCATCACCGTGGATTTTATTTCGGAGAGCTGAACCTCCGCCTGGCTGAGCAGACTCTGGAACGCAACACCGTACTCGTCGGCAGTCATGTCCCGGACAGTGCGAATCTGCCACTTCCCCTTCCACTCACCGGAGCCGAAGAGCCCAATCTTGATATTGGAGTTTCCAACATCTATCGCCAACAGCATAGCCTACTCCTTATCATCGACCAGCCTGGATCTCCTGCGACCGTGCTCAACGCCCTGCCACGGAGCAACAACGGCTACCGTGAGTATTGCCGCGGCGGCGGCTTCCGGCAAGCCATTGGCGAGGGCAATTGATCCTATCCAGGGCCAGGTGAGCCAGTCCGTGTAACCGAGGTAGAACACACCCAGCAGCCCAAGTACAAGGATGGTATTGGTGAGGCTTCCGGCGACGCCGGCCAGCACCATGGCAATGACACTTCTGCTCCTGCCGAGCAGGTTGAGCCGCTTCACCGAGCTGTACACAATCCAAGCCACAGGCCCAATGAACAGACGGGGCAGAATGGAAAGCCACGGGTAGACAAAAATCGGATCAAGAGGACTCTTCGGCGCCACGGCGGCTTGGATGAGACTGAACAGGCCAAACAGGAAGCCGACCGTCATGCCGACAACCGGGCCTTCCATTACCGCAGCGATGATAACCGGAACCATCATGATGGTAATTGAGACACCGGCAAACCAGCTAATGAAACCCAGTCCGGTAGCTCCGAGGAAAATGGCGACGGCGCTCATTATCCCGGCGATGACAATCTTTCTCAGCGGAAACCTTTCCATGTTTCCCTCCTTCCTTAGTTGAGCCATGTCCAGATGATCTCATCCAACCGGCTGTAATGCATGGTCAGGAGCAGCCCGACGACAAGGCCTGTCCCACAGATCGCAATGATGTCCGTCCTTCCCGCCTGGAACCGCATCAGCTGGGTCCGATCCTTGCCACCGGTGTAACATCGCGCTTCCATCGCAAGGACGAGAGTCTCACCTCTGCGGAGCGACGCGATGAACAGCGGAACCAGGAGCGGCATCATGCGGTACAGACGTTTGAAGAGCCCCATCCGACCCTTACCGAAGTCCGCGCCACGCGACGCCTGCGCCTTGACCAGGTGCTCGGCCTGGACCGAGAGAATCGGGAGAAACCGTAGCGCCACCGTTATGACCATCGCCAGTTCGTGAGCCGGGAATCCTATTCGGGTGAGCGGCCGGAGAAGCCGTTCACTTCCGTGTGTAAGCTCCTTGGAAGCAGTGCAGAGCGTGAAGAAAGTGATGACCAGAACGAGCACAACGAGCCTGAGGGCGGTCGTTCCTGCCACAAGAAAGTCCCGTGGTGTGAGCTTGATGATCCAGCCCTCCCACAACACCCGACCAGAATCGCTTCCGGTTGCGAAGAGAATCTGGAGCACCGCGACCAGAATGATGATGGGCACGACGGACCGGATTCCTCGCGCCGCGTATCCGATTGGTATTCGCCCCATTTTCAGACCCACCCCGGTCAGAACGAGCACCAACAGCAAACCGCTGACAGTGGCGGAGATGATGAGTGCCGTGACCAGAAGTCCGGCCGCCAGCATCTTGGTGGCCGGGTGGAGCCGGTGAATCACCGATCCTGTGGGGAGGTACTGCCCGATGGTGACATTGTGCAGGAACTCGAAGTCCTTCATATTCTCACCCCAAGAGCAACGAGGATTGCATCCTCCGCCTCGGTGAGGGTCAGCACGTCCCGGCGAATGCCAATGCCCCGCCCGAAGAGCTCGTGTACAACCGCCGTCGCAACCGGCAGTTCCAGACCGAGCGATCGTATCTCGTCGGCACGCGAGAAGATCTCGCGCACCGGCCCGTCCAGCATTGCCCTGCCCTTGTCCAATACCACGACCCGCTCGGCGAGTGCGGCAACGTCGTCCATGGAATGGGTCGCCATGATCATGGTCGTGCCCTGCAGCCGGAGTCGTGCGAGACATTCGAGCAATTCCTCGTGGGCCGCGGGGTCCAAGCCTGCAGTTGGTTCGTCAAGGAGAAGGATGCGCGGTTTCAGAGCCACAACCCCGGCAAGCCCTACCTTCCGCCGCTCACCACCGCTCAACGCGAAGGTGGGCCGGTCCTTGTATGTCTTGAAGTCCAGACCAACCTGATCCATGGCCCACCTGACACGCCCGGTAAGCTCCTTCCCAGACATTCCCGACATGCGCGGCCCGAACGACACATCATCGCCCACGTATCGTTCAAAGACCTGTTGCTCCGGGTTCTGGAGCACAAGCCCTACCTCACGCCGGAGCAGCGTGAGATCAGTCCCCGGTTCGCCAAGATCCCGACCGAGAACTCGCACCGACCCGGTCTGCGGGGTGTAGATGCCGTTGATGTGCTGCAGGATGGTGGACTTTCCCGATCCGGTCGGGCCGATGAGCGCAATGAACTCACCCTCCGCTACAGCAAGAGAGACAGCATCGAGAGATTTCCGGGCAAACGGGGTTCCGGCCATGTATACGTGGCCGAGATTCCTGATTTCCACGATTGGGTCGTTCATGATTGCCCCACCGTCACCAGCGAGGAAGCGAGCGCCTCGGCATCGGCGAGACCAGCCGGGAGCCCCGGAAAATGGGGCCGCAGTCGCGTGGCAAGAACCGTGACCGGCGGAGGGCGTAGATTCCATCGTGCAAGATCGGGGTGCTCAAATATCCAGCTCGGCGGCCCATCCGCGACCAGTTCACCGCCGGACAGGACGATCACCCGATCCGCGCGGGCAGCTTCCCGCATCTTGTGAGTCACCGTAAGCACCGCCATGCCTGTGTCATGCAGGTCCTCCACGATGCCAACCACCTCCCGGGCCCCCGCGGGGTCCAGCATGGAGGTTGCCTCATCAAGAACCAGACAGCGAGGGTTCATTGCGAGCGCCCCCGCAATGGCAACCCGTTGTTTCTGACCGGCTGAAAGCTGGTCTGGCGGCCGCAGGCGGTGTTCCCACATGCCCACGCGATCGAGGGCGTCACGTACTACCGCCGCGAGGCGATCCTCCGCTACCCCCAGGTTTTCCGGGCCAAAGGCAACATCCTCCTCAACCACGGTGGCAACCAGCTGATCATCGGGCGACTGGAACACCATTCCAATCCGACGGCGCACTTCCCTGACGGCCCCGGGATCGGCGGTGCTCCACCCGTCAACGGTTACCTTGCCTTCACCGGGCTGCAGGATGCCGTTCATATGGAGCGCGAGCGTGGTCTTGCCGGACCCGTTGGCGCCGAGGACTGCGATGTACTCTCCGAACTCCACGGTGAAATCAATGCCCTTGAGTGCGTGAACGGTTCCCCCGTTCTTCAGGGCATAGGTGTGATGGAGGTTTCGCACGTCGATGAACGGCAAGACTTCTCCCCGCGTGACCGGAATGGAGAATTGCAAAATCAGCTATGCGAATCAGAGAACGTCTCGGTCACGCATGATCCAAGCGTCGTGTTGTAAACATAGTCCGTGCGGTGAGGTGAGTCAACCGAAACCATGCACAGACCGACGGGTCATGGGGTTTGCGGGCAAGTTATTGCGGTATACGGCCGATAAGGAGGTGCCTGGAGGCCCGCGGGGACAGGCCCCCAGGCGGTTTTTTAGATGATCGTGGTCGTAGTCCACACC
>DAOWMR010000220.1 GCA_030642995.1 Spirochaetales bacterium | reverse complement strand
GTTCTGAAAGCCGTTGGATATAGACATCCACCATGAATGAACGATACTCCTTGGTGCACCGGACGTCATCAATCGGGCTGATTGAGGACTGGGCAACTTTCTGGATATCCGCCAGTGGGGTGTCCAGTGGGAAGTCCGGCAGCAACACCGGTGTGGGTGCGACGGAGCTGATTGCCACACGTATGATTTTCCCCGTCCTGATCATTGCCACCGCAACAAGGCTGATGTCGTGACCATTGATCCGCTTGAGCTTTTCATAGCCGCCGGCCGCATCGATGAAGGTCGTCGGGACGACGATCCTGCTGACGATCTCTTCCGGCTTGAGCCGGGTCTCCTTGACGCCGGTGATGAACTCCTTGAGGAGCATCGTTCGTGATCCTGATGTGGAAATCAGCTCAACCTCCGCATCAAGGCAGAACAACGGCGAACACATGTCACCGCCCGGAGAGGCCGTGACGATATTGCCGATCACCGTTGCCCGGTTCCTGAGCTGGAACGTAGCCAGCTCCCGACCGGCAATTTCCAGGATCTTGTAGTGTTTCCGGACAGCCTCGTGCTCGATCAGACGATTGGCGTTGACGGCAGCCCCGATCGACAAACCGGATTTACCGTCAAAGTTGAGTTCCTGAAGCTCCGGAACTTTCTTGAGATCGACCACGTAGGCAGGTTTTTCAAGTCCCGCCCTGATGTTGATGAACAGGTCGGTTCCGCCCGAGAACACGGCTGATTCATTGCCGTGTTTGGCGAGGAACTCAAGCAATTCCGAGAGACTTCCGGGCTCGATATACGAGAACTCGTGAAGCATACTTACCACCTTACCCGAACTGCCCAAACCGGTTACACACGGGGCGTTCGGTTGTCAAATGAGGATTCTATTTAAAGGCATGCCGGCCCGGATGTCAAGGATTCAGGGTAAATTGGTACTCACCATCACACACAACGATGGCATGACAGCGCCAGAAATCGATTGACTCCTGCAGTTTCTCAATCGGCAGTTCCGGATCGTGGATCTCTCTCGGTGCTACCCGACCGGGGTATATTGTGTGAATAACAAACCGACCAGGTTCCCAGCGACCCCACAGGCAGAGCCACGCAGTCTGTTCCTTCTCACCGAGACAGAGATGAGACGGGAGAGATCGGCCGGTACGATATCCCCAGAATGATGGGGTCTCGTCCGTGCAGACCTCCCTGAGACCGGTCCAGCCGACGGGTTCGGGGAACTGAATGTCCTGGTGGAACCACAGCTCCTCATGCCGCTCAAATGTGTTCTGAATGTCTTCCTCGTCGGGCCTCAACGCTGCGATTTGTTCGTGAATGGAGGCAAGAATGTCTGACGGGTCCGTCAGGAAGTCCCTGATGTGGGCATCCATGTGAGCAGGATCGTTCCAGATCCACTCGAAACCGCTCTCAGCTGGGTTCATTTCAGTCCCGAGGTCATGTAGCCTTCCATGAAACGACGCTGGAAGATGACGAACAGCACAAAGAGTGGGAGTGCTACGATGAGCGTGGCGGCCGACATGAGTCCCCACTGTGCGCCGATCTCACCAAGCTGGGTAAACCTGGCAAGACCTACGGTCAAGGGGCGCGTGGTATCGGACTGGGTGATGATGAGTGGCCACAGAAGGTTGTTCCAGTGCCAGTTTACCGATGAGATTGAGAAGGCGATGACCGCCGGGACTGCCATTGGCAAGTAGATGTGCCGAAGGATCATGTGCCAGGCGCATCCGTCTATCCTGGCGGCATCTCCATAGTCCCGAGGTATGGCCAGGAACGATTGGCGCAGGAGAAATGTGCCGAAGGCGCTGCCCCAGAACGGGATTGCCATGGCCCAGATTGTGTCGTACAGGCCGAGCACCCGGATCGTGCGAAAGTTCGGTACGAGAAGCGCCACCGTCGGGATCATCATCTGGGTCAGGATGATGGTGAACAGGATCTTGTCGCCTGGAAATCGATAGAACGCAAACGCAAAACCCGCCAAAGAACTGGTCACCAGTTGCACGCTGAGGATGGCAACGACCATCATGACTGTGTTCAAGAAATACCGCCCGAACGGTGCGAGTTCAAACGCCCGGAAGTAGTTTGAAACGCTCAGACCACTGCCAAACCACACCTGCCCGCGGGCAAACGGCTCATTTTGAGGTCTGAGACTCGCAATGACGGACCAGATCAGCGGCATTGTCCACAGCAATGCTATCCCTACCGCGAGGAGGAGCCCTCCGACGCGCCAGGCACGGCGGCCTATCGTCGAAAGACCGCCCACCGGGAGCATTCTGCCGGTTTCACGCATCGGTGGTCCTCCGCTCGCTGATCACAAAGTTTGAAATCGTGAAGGCGAGGAGCAGCGCCACGAGGAGCACCGTGATCGTCGATGCCTGACCGATATTGAGGTACTCAAACCGCACCTGCCACAGGTGATACAGGAGCAGCGAACTCCGGCTGCTCGGGCCGCCCTGGGTCACGATGAACACGTGATCAACAGTTCTAAACGCGCCGATTACCGCTACGGTCGTTACGAACAGCGTGGTTCTGCGCAAGAGAGGCACGGTGAACTTGAAGAAAATGGTCAGTGGGCCGGCCCCATCCAGCTTTGCCGCTTCATAGACATCACCAGGCAGGTTCTGAATCCCCGCCAGATAGAAGATCATGTAGAATCCGGCATCTTTCCAGAAGGCGATAAGCACGAGCGACCAGAGAGCCATGTTGGGATTGGCCGCCCAGTTCTCGGGCCCGCTGTATCCGAAGAAACGCAGAAACGTGTTGAACAACCCATAGTCCGGAGTCAGGAAGAACATCCAGATTGTCGCCGCCGATACCATCGGCAGAATCGTTGGATGGAAGATCGCGATACGGAATCGCGCGTGGCGCTTGTGGCTCAACCAGAGGGCGAAACCGAGCGCTGCGACCAGGGTCGTGGGCACCACGGCCGCAACGTAGCGTAACGTATTGCCCAGGATCATTCTGAACCCTGCGCTTCCGAGGAGATCGGTGTAGTTTCCGATCCCGTAGAAGACCGGATCCCTATATCGTGGGATATTCAGTCGTTGTTGAAAGAAACTCCCGACAATGCTCGAAATTGTCGGGTAGATCGTAAACAGGATGACAAAGAGCAGTGTCGGAAGGATGAGCAGGTACGGAAGGAGATGAACTTTGGTTTTTGTCCGTAATTGGCTCAACGTTGGCTCCTGGATGCATCACGAGATGAGGCGTTGCTCGGTGGAGACCGAAGGGGCGCGGTTCCCACACCCCTTCGGAAGCATACAGTTGCTATCGGAAGTCTGCCAATGCTGCGTCGGCCTCTTCCTGGGCCGCCCGCATAGCAGCGGCCGCGCTCATCTCGCCGTTGTAGGCCGCCTGCAGGTAGTTGTGGAAGATCGATCGTACCTGCCCGAGGTTCTGCAACGACAGTTCCTTTCCGCCGTCTGCAAGGATTGAGCGGGTTTCACCTGCCTGGGGATTGGCGGCCACGTATTCTTTCATTGCCGCATCCTCAAACGCGCTTGATCGCGTTGCAATGTACCCTGTCTGGATGGAGAAGTCCGCCGCTCGTGCGGGATCGGTCAGGAACACTGCAAGATCAAATGCTGCCTGTCGCTCCGCGTCGGTGAGGCCGGATACAAGGTAGAGATTGCCGCCGCCCGGAACGCTGTAGCTGGTTCCCCGCCGCTTGCCGGGAATGCCCATGACGCCCACCTCAAACGGGGCCTGTGAGAGCACGCTTGAGAGGCTACCCGAACTGTGCACGATCATTGCCGTGTTGCCGGATACGAAGTTCGGAACCACATTGCCCCACGCGGCCTGCACACCTGCGGGCGTGGCGCCGTAGTCGGCGGAGAGCGAGATATAGTACTCAATCGCATCAATTACGCCGGGATCGTCAAAGTAGACAGTAGTGTCGTCGTCGCCGACGATGTTCTGTCCGCCGCCCATGGCCAACGGCTGGAAGAGCCAGTACGGCCAACCGCTCGGCCATTCGATGCCCCATTGCGTCACGGTATCACCATCACGAACAGTGAGTGCCGAGGCCACTTCCGCGAGTGAGTCCCAGTCGTTGGGAACATCTAGTCCGGCGTCGGAGATCATGTCGGCATTGTAGTAGAGTACAACTGCACTTCGCTGGAAGGGCAGGCTCCACATGTTGCCCATGTAGTAGGAGTTGGCGAGGAATGCCGACAGGAAGTCCGCAAGGTATGCGTCCGAACCGGGCATATCATCCAGCAACGCGGTCATGGGTTCAATATACTCCGCGTTTGCGAGGTCAAAGAGGTCCGTCGCCAGCATGACGGCCAGTGCCGGCGCGTCGCCGCCCCCGTCAATGGTGGTCTGGATCATCGTTTTGACGTCTCCATATCCACCGGCGTAAACCGGCTTCACCGTAACGTTCGGGTTCTCCGCCTCAAACGCGCGAGCATAGCCGTCAAGGATCTCGGTAACCGGCGCGTCAATAGCGACGGGGTAGGCGATCTCAATCGCCACCGTCTCCGTTTCCGGTTCCGGAGAACCCGTGGCAAACACCGCCGTGGCGAGTGCCACCATCAATACAACAATCATGACTTTCTTTGGCATGGTTTCCTCCTTGCCTCAGTTATTTTTGCTCCCGCAACACCGTTTCCCAGGTATTGCGGGCAGTCTCCAATGTGAGAAGTCGTTCGCGAACATCCTCGCCTCGCGCTATTTCCACCGCGAGCAAGAGCAAATTGGCAAACGCCATCGGTACCGCCATTGAGTTCTTGAACCGGAGCTCGCCGCGCGGGACGTGGATGAACTCGTCACTTTCGTCGACGTATCGGGGATGGATGGTCGCAGCGACCAGCATGCGTGTGGCGCCTCGCTCACCCGCGAATCTCAGCACAGGCGATAACCAGTCATCACGGTCGGCGTAGTGAAATACGAGAAGCATATCTCTCTGCGTGATCGGAAACAGCTCGTCAAGGTGGTGGGTCGTGTCCTGCCCAATCAGGACACTTGTGATCTGGTAACGCCGAAGTCGCTGAGCGAGGTAGTGCGCAGGGTACTCGGCAGTTCCCGGTCCCATGATCCACACCCGTTCACTTCCCGTGAGGATTTCAACGAACTTCTCGAGCGTATCCGGGGACAGGGCCTGTGAAAGGCGTTCGAGGCTCCGGATGTCTACCAGAATCGCCTCGGTGATCAGCGCATCAAGGGTTTCTATCTGGCCCTGAATGTGCTGAGATGCTCGGTAGGAATCGATATGCGTGGAGAAAAATTCCTCTACGGCCTGCTGGAACTCCCGATGGGATGAGTAACGCAATTTGCGAAAGAGACTGATCACGACCGGCTTGCTGACGTCTGCCGCCACGGCCAGATCTTTTTGCGGGAGCAGGGCGACCTGTTCAGGGTTTGTGTTCACGTATCGCAACAGGTCTGACTCTGCGCGACTCAGGTCATGCTCGTAGCTGCGTAGTCGATCCAGCCAATCCTGCTCGGTGTTGATGGGCAACTCTCCTGCCGGTATTTTACCATATATGCCGCAAATGGCAAGCGAAAGAGCCGAT
>DAOWMR010000226.1 GCA_030642995.1 Spirochaetales bacterium | reverse complement strand
GCGGGAGACCGTGTGGTGGGGCGGCGACGGCCCGTACTCCGAGGAGTTCCGGTTCATTGTCGTGGATGAGGCAGGAAACCGCAGCGGAGTACGGTCGGTAGTTTTCGAATCGTTTTGATCATCTCGGGGCTCATCGGTTCACGGACCCATTCGTCAGAAAAAAAATCGAGAGGAATTCATACCCGGTGATGATGTACAATGGGCAACGTATGAAAGCTGTTCGAACTCCCCTCGCCACAGCTCTCGTTGTCGTGGTAGTTATGCTCATTGGGTGTGGTCCGTTCTTTGGTCCGGAACCCGGACCAAGCGCCCCGCGTTTTGATCCACCTGCCGGAACCTACAACGAACACCAGTGGGTTTCCATCAAGAACCGTGACGGTCAGCTGTACGTGACAATGGATCCTGCCGCCGACATCCTCGAATTCAAACCGATGTGGGACAATGAAGAGATTTTCGTTGGTGAGACTGTGACAATTCGAGCATACGTCATTGACGATCGGGGTTTGAGATCCCCTATCGCCGAGGCCGAGTACATCATCGATACCGGCGACACGACCGCCCCGACGATTTCCTCGCCGGGAATCCATCAAACGTATGCCGAATACTTCCACTATGAAATCCAGTGGGATGCCTGGCCGCCGGACGGCACCAACGATTCGAACCCCTCGGATGATCTCACCGATTGGTACAACCTCGAGTTCGCCGTCTATGCCTCTCCGGGAGATAACATCGACACGATCGAGGACGCCGAAATCAACGGCTCCCTCGTGAAAGACTGGCACTCGGAGAATATGGCCGGGGGCGTTGGATACGCGTACTGTACGGCCTCCCATGCCGGCGAGCGTAGGTACATCAATGTGTTCGTTCGCGACCAGGAGGGAAACACAAGCGCGTACGGAAGCGTGAGGATGGAATCGCGGGTTCCACCGCCGGATATCTACCTGGAGCGCCAGGGGCTGGGGGCCGAAGTGTGGCTCAATCAGTTCGACGCGTCCTTCACCGACATTGTTGATCCCTCGCCCGCCGTCATCACGGATACCTACGCGGTGGCATTGGTGGACCTGAACGACGACGGCCTTGACGATCTCGTCGCATCCTACTGGGACGCCGGCACCGGCTACCAGGCGTGGTTCGCGTCGGTCGGGAACGGCACCTTCAGTGACACTCCCAACTACTTCGAGGAAGGCTCAGACATCGCGTATGATATCGAAGTCGCAGACCTGAACCTGGACGGAACGCCGGATATCATTTTCGCCAATTCCCTGAACGGGCTGACGGAAACCGCAGTCTACTCCGCCGACGGTTCGTTGCTGTTCACGGTTCCCACCTTCAGTACGGACTTCCTCGCGGTAGGCGACATCAATGCGGACGGCTATCCCGACATCGTCACCGGCGACAACGCCGGCGGAGAAAAAGTCCAGGTCTGGATCAACACCGACGGCACCGGCGTCACGAAAGCACCGCAGACATCATGGATCGGCATCGACGATGTAAGCGATCCGCTCGACGTGCATCTTGCCGACCTGGATGGGGACGGCGACGCCGATCTGCTGGTTGCCAGTGCCACTGGTGCCGCCCAAATCTACTATAGCGATGGGAACTCTGCGCTCGATGTTGAAGATGAATCCTCGATGTGGTTCGATGAGCCGTATCGGGTGACGACCGCAGACTGGAACGGTGATGGTTGGCTTGATCTGATTTTCGCCAATGACTTTTCGGTGCTTCCCAACGTCGATACTCGGATTTTCATAAGCGATAGGGCCTACGGATTCGGCGTTCTACCGGTCAATCCATCGCTGGGTCGCGTCCCGTTGGACATCGAAGTAGCCGACTTCAATGACGACGGTTGGCCGGACTTCGTTCAGACCTTCACCCCATTTGCAACCAACCCATTCCAGGTGTGGATGAATGATGGCAGCGGCGGGGTCGTCCTCGGTTTTTCCCCATTCTCCGGGGGAGACGACATTCTCGCCGTAGGACGGCTGCGATGAACACCGGCAGGCTGTTGACGACAATCGTGGCCGTCGCACTCCTGGCGGCGGCAGTCTCGGGCTGCACCCTTCAGCTGGAACCTCCAAAGCTCGAGGTGATCACTCAACCTGCGTACCCCTCGCGAAACGTTCTGATCCCCTTTGAACTCAGAGGGGATGGGACCTACGCGGAGGCACGGTGGGAGTTGCGCCGCTACGACGCGCATGACGGGGACTGGAGACTTCTTGAAAACAGGAAGATCAGTGTCCCGAACGGGAGTGCGGGGATCCTGCAGCTCGAGCTTGAAGACGGCAAGTATCAGCTCACCGTAGAACTGCTGACTACTCGTGGCGGGCCGTCCACCACTACGCCCACGCTGACCAGCCAGGCGGAGTTCTACGTGGACACGCAATCGCCCGGGGGGAACATCGCACTATACGACGACCAGAAGGTCGGCCCCGGTCCGCAGCTGCCGTACTTCCCGGGTCTCCAGCTCGAGATCTACCCGGTCTACGACGGGACGCCGGACCTGAACATTGAGTCACCTGTTGAGCTCTACCACCGTATTGACAGCACGGTCCCCCCGACAGACGATCAGGATCCGACAGGGGATACAATCATCATGTGGGAAGGCGGGGAACCCTCCTACAGCCGCATTCTGACAATCATAGCGATTGATCAGGCCGGTAATATCGGGAGCTACCGCGTGGAGAACTACACGGCGCCATAGCCTATGAAAAAAAACGTCACCCTATACGCACTGCTGACACTTTTGCTCGCCGCCTCCGCCACGGTCGGGGCGCAGGAACGACCGGGAGACACTGCCCTCTTCATCTCGTCCGCCCCAATTCGAGCGGAGGTCACGCTGGACGGCACGCCGATCGGGACGACGCCGCTTCTGGTCCGGGGGATCGCGCCCGGGGAGCATCAACTCACCCTCATCAAACCGGGTCACCTGAGAAGAACTGAAACCATAGAAATCGGGCCGAGCGAAGCAGGGCAATTCTCCGCAACGCTTGAACCCAACGTGTTCGTTGGGGCATTTGCGGCTGCTGAAACGGTCGTGGCCGGAACCACCTACTCTCGACAGGATGCGCGTCTCGTTCTGCCGGCAGGCACATACGAGTTCTCCCAGTCGGGAACACGTCTGTCGCTCAATCCGGTCTATCCCAACGAGAGCGCCCTTCGTGGGCTTCGGGTTGCCACTCCGGTAATCGTCATTGCCGCCGTCATCGCAACGGTTGAAGATCTGCTTGTACAGGACGCCGCCCGATCATACTTCACGAGCTTTCTGCCGTCTCCGGCAACCTTCGCTGCGTGGACGGCCGCAGCTGCGTCATCCGGATTCCTGGTCGCTCTCAATCGGGACAAGGCGCGCTACGAGGTGGAAACCGTGGTTCGGGAACTCGAGACGGCGCTCACTGATGCTGAAGCCGAACGATACTATCTGGAGGGAGACCGGGCCTTAGCGGCCGGAAATCTCGGGACGGCACTGACAAACTACACACGGGTTGTGGTGGATGGCGGCGACAGCGAATATGTGCCCCTTGCACTGTACAAAACCGCCCGCATCTACAGCATCTCCGCGGAAGGCGATCTTGCGCTGCCGCTGTTTAAGCTCCTCGTTCGCGATTACCCGGTGCCGGAAACTTATGACCGCGCACTCAAATCGATCTCAGATATCTACCTCAGCAAGGGTCTCTACGGCGACGCGCTGCTCTCGCTGCAGGAGATGGTCTTTATCGACGACCTCTATGACCCCCAGGACATCCGGGCCGATATGGAGGCAATTCGGAACACCCAGGCGGAAGAGGGAGGCTCAGAATGAAGCGTGTGACCCTTCTCGCCCTCTTCGGGCTGGTTGCACTCCTCGCGCTCTCGGGACAGGAATCGATTTTACCCACGCCGCCGGATCAGATTGAGACGATTCTGGAACTCCTGGACGCGGTGGACGCCGCTCAGTACGTGGTTCTGGATACACCTGAAATGGTCACCGCCAACGATATCGAGAACCTGCATGAGCTGGTCGCCGTTGCAGAAACTATCGGGGCCGAAGATCTGGCCGCGCGGGCTCGCACGCTCATTGTGCTGGCTTCATTCGGTGAAGCTGCACCACCACCGGAGCTTCCCCCGATTGAGGGTGGCCTTCAGCTCTCCGGCAACGTACCGCTGGCGCGGGACACGCAGACCTTCCGCCGTTGGGTGAATGTAGGAGCAACGGCCGGGGCCACCGCCCTCGGCATGTCGGCAGTCTTCTACTATCTCGCCGAACGGAACTATCAGGATTGGCTCACCGAGCCCGACCCGACGGTTTCCGAACAGCTCTATCGCGCATGGCGAGGCTATGACTACCTCGGACTTGGACTGGGCACGGCGACTCTCGTCTCGGTCGGCGTTGGCATGCCTCTCGTATTCGCGTTGACTCCACCGTCCACGACTCTTGCAACTCCACCGGAAGCTGTCACTTTCACAGCCGCCGGACGAGAAACGGAGCTTCAGAGATTGTACGCGGAACGCGTGGAGATAGTCGACGAAATCAACCGCCTGAACTCTCGAGAACACCGCCGATCATTGATGACCACAATATCGCTCGGCGCCGGCGCCGCCGGGACCATCGCGGCCGGGACCTTCTACTATGCAGCCGACCAGACCTACGACAGGTACCTCGCCTCCACCAACTCGACCGAGGCGGAGAAGTTGAGTAAACGGGTGAGCCTCTTTGATGCGCTGGCCATCCTCGGGGCAGGAATCGGCGGAGGGGGATTCGGGTTCGCGGCCACCGTCGGGGTTATCACTCCGAACAGATCTGAGCTTGAGCGGGAACTGGAACGAGTGAATGCAGCCATTATCCGGGTTCGTGCCAGTCGCACCATTGATGCGCCTGATCCGGAACCCGAACCCGAAGAAACCAAACGCAGCTGGTTTCGCCGCGACAAAACCGATGCTCCGATCGAAGCCGACGAATCTGCGACGCCCACAACAGACGACCGCACGGAGAGCACCGAATGATGACGCGCCGATCGGTAATGATCACAGCCCTCGGCCTCGCAGCCGCGTTTCTGATCGCCTGCCATCCCCTGGTGAATCCAGTTGACCCCCGATCTACCACCTATACGGGTATCCCGACCGGCTCCGACGGAGACGACCCGAGAGACACGCCGGACCCCCTCCTGCCGGCCACCGCGAAGTGGGAGTTGGTTACCGACCATATGCCGGGCCGGATGCTGCCGCTCGAGATCACAGATGATGAGTCGTTCATTGAACCGCGCGATGCCGGCTGGTATGAATTGTGGATCACTCTCTCGGATTCGTTCGAGTGGGAGCAGACCGACGGAACAATTCTTTGGATTGCGGTGAATGATGGCGGCAGCACCTATTACAGCGCAGCCGGGCTTTCAGATGTGATCCCGGAGCAACGTCGACTCGTGGTAAGCTTCG
>DAOWMR010000419.1 GCA_030642995.1 Spirochaetales bacterium | reverse complement strand
CTCTTTGAGATCCTCGATGGCCGGCCACCCACCGAGCACGCCCGCAACTTCGTAGTCGTAGAGCGCATAGGCGGAGGCCTCCGCTTCCGGGTTGCCACCGATGTGCTTGATCCGACGAGAGGCATGACTGCGCTCCCAGAGCCCGATCAACCACAGGGCGTTGATGCCGAAGGAAGCGAGGCGATCCAACTCCTCATTGGGAATCTGATCCAGCCGATGGACTTCGCGATCATAGGTACGAGAGAGTTGGTCCAGCCAGACAAGGGTGCTCTTCGCAATAACCACCACGTTAGGCATCCAATCACGATCGGGTGAGAATCGTTCGGGATCCACGCCGCTGTAGGTATAGGTGCGCACGGGACCGGGACCGGTAAAGCCGGCTTTGCGGTCCTCCCGCAGATAGTCAAGGCCACGGAGCATTCTGAAGAGAAAGTCGCCGAGAAAAGCACCCCAGCGTTCCCGCATGTAGGCAAGCTGGTGCTCCAGATTGTCCGGGAAGAGCCGGGCCGGTGTACCGAGCATTTCAACGAGCGGCTCGTTGTCAGGTCCGAAGACCGGCTGCGTCTCAAAGAACTTCCGGAGCTCGCTCAGGGCCGACGGGTAGACCGTTTCGCTTGTCAACTCATCGTCGTTGAAAAGTTCGGCAAAGGGTTCATAGGCAGGGTTCTGATTTTCCAGCCAGAGCATCAGAAGTTCTTCAAAGGCGACTTCCCAACCCGAACGACCTTCCACAGTTCCGTCCAGGTACTCGTCGAGCGTCTGTTCAGATGCGTAGACGGCCGGCGGCGGAAACACCGCTGAGAACCTCTTCAGGCAATGGCGGAGTTCGGATTCTCCCACCGCCCCGGCAACCTTCTCGAAGGCATCGGCCAGGATCTCGGGACCGTTTTCTTCCCGATAGAGGCAAACGACGTAGTGCATGACCTCGTCAATGAGACCCGCGGCGTTGAGGTCTCCCGCCCGAACCGCTTGCCCCGGATGTCTCGCGAGATCGCGGTCCTTGTTCATTCGGCTTGCGAGTGTCCGGGCGGCGTTGAGATCCGCCAGAATCACATCACCGCTGAGTGAATCGCGTGCGGGATCAATGGCGTAGCGGCGGCGAGCATCCTCCCGAATGTGCAGCTGTTTCCGGATTGGAGGTTTCTTCTCTTTCCGTTCCACGGGAGCCTCCTCGATCTATCTTGAATCGACAGGACGCGATTGCCGTTTCTCAAGCATTGGTCGCAAAATTTCCGCGAGATCAACCTGAGCCGCGAGTTCTTTCATCCCGATCGGGAGACGGTAGTTCCAGTTGATCTCGTTCACTGTTCCTGGGATGTTCACCCGTTCGTCCTCTGGTGAAGTATTCGGGATCCCGGATGCGAGAGCAAGGATGTCCTGCAGCTGGAAGACACAGATTGATGAACCGGTTTCCAGGATGGCGGCCGTCACACGCCCGGCCGTCGCTGCGTCGTACTCACTCGGCGCTGATCCATCCAGCCCCAGAGAGGCCCAGAATGCCTGCTTGTCCTTCGCCTCCCTCCACCATCCGCGCATCGTGGAGGTGTCGTGCACCGACGGGGCGCACACCGTGAGGAACGGGAACTCGGCCGGTGGGATGAATGGTTGGCCCGGCTGATCCCAGAGTCTGGCCCACCGCGGTATCCGCAGCCCCAGCATTCCCAACTCGGTCAGCACTTTGGGAACGGCGTTGGGTATGACCCCCAGGTCTTCCGCACACGCGAGCATCTCCGTGGCTTCCCGCATGACTCCAAGCAATCTCCGCGCCTGATCTTCCCAGATTCGCTCGGACGCTACGCCCAGATCGCTCACCAGACGCTCGAATGCCGCCTTCTCGTGATCCTGGAGTTCCTGATATCGACTACAGGCGCGGAAGCTCCACGCCGGCGCAAAGCGATCATTCTCCAGACGGATGAGGGCTTTGTCCGCATACCGGCCGATCAACCACTCCCGCGTTGCATCCGGTAGCGGCAACTTCTGAATATCCCTCTCGCCGCTGATCGTGTCCCGGAACACGTAGAGATCTTCACTGCCAATCTGATCAAAGGCGAGTGAAATCACTTCTGCGGCGGCATTGCCAAGAGCTTCGCGGATCTCATGCCCTGACAGGTGCGGTTCAGCCAGCCATCGAATCCGACCGTCATCAAGGCCCACTTCGTGAAGCCCGTCGCGAGAGACCGTTTCCGATGGGAAGAAGTGACCAAGCAAGCCGCAGTAGTTGTTTGCCGGAATGGCCCAGACCCGAAAGAACCCGAGAACGTGATCTATGCGATATGCCGCGTAAAACTTGGCCGCCTGTTTCAGTCGATCTTTCCACCACTGGTAGCCGCTCTCTGCCATTCGATCCCAATCATAGATCGGCAGATCCCAATTCTGCCCAAGGTGGGTGAACATGTCCGGAGGGGCGCCGGCACGGAGACGGGTGATAAATGTGTCCCGGTGTGCCCAAACGTCCGCACTGTCCTCACTCATGAGGATCGGCAGGTCACCCTTCAACACGATACCGGCATCCGCAACCTGGCGGGCAACTCTGCTGAACTGCTCCTCCAGTCGCATCTGCAGCCAAACGTGAAAGAAGAGATCCCGCGCAAGGTTACGGTCCGACCAGATGGCATCGATGTCGTCGGGGGTTGGGTCGCGGTACTCCCGCCACTCTTTCCACGATCGTTCCTCATTGCGCGCCTTGAGAACCTTGAAGGCCGAATAGTGACGGATCCATGGATTGCCGGTGGTGAATCGATCCAGATCGGCGATCATGGTCTCATCCACGACGATCAGCGAAAAGAGCTCTCTCGTTATGGCGAGTTTGGCGGCCAGCAGTTCCCGGTAGCGGATAAGCGGGTCGCTCGAGTGTGCGCTGCGGACTTCTGCGAT
>DAOWMR010000534.1 GCA_030642995.1 Spirochaetales bacterium | reverse complement strand
GTACACGCAGCCTCTCGAACTTGCAATGCCGTAAGCCGGGGGAGACGGTACTTGCCGCGGACGAGCGAACGAAAGGCTGAGGGAACAGACCCATGAGAGGCTGTGGCGAGGACGAGCGGAGCTCGCTGACCCGCGGGTTCCTCAAATCGGGTCAACAGGCTCGCGAGCGCTTCGACGGACGGAGACGGCCACCGGTCAATGGAGTGACACAGGAGCACCGGCGGCGAAAGCACTGCTTCAGCCCGGCGAACGTAGGCCGCGAGGTAGTGCTCAAGTGCGCAGATCAGGTCCACCGAAAGGCGATCGGGCACGCACAGGTTCCGCAACGGATGCATCAGGTAGTGAAGCGTCGCCACCCGTTCGTCCCACACCGCCTGCTCAGCTTCGGAGAGCCAGAATCTGGTTTCGTGGAGGTGCAGTTCGTTCAGGGCACTGACCAACGAACCATAGCCGGAAAAATCTTCCCGCGGTTCAAACTCCAGCCAGCCCACGGCGCGGGATTCACCAAAGAGTTTGGTAAGCGCGGCCGTGGCGTTCACTCGAGAAGCGAACATGTCTTCGCTGTACACGAGGATGGCGCCCGAGAGCATCTCGTTGGGGTTCAACAGATCCAGAATGCCCTCAACCGCTGCCGGCGACCCGGCCAGCTGCTCCACCGTACCGCTGGGAAGCGTGCCGCCGCGCTCGCTACGAACTATTCGGTGAAAGAGGCGTCTCCCGAATGTAACTTCTTCCAGTTGGAGGTAATGACCAATGAGCGACTTGGCGTCTTCACCGATCCAAGCACAGTCATCTTCACTCACCAGCGCGATTCTGTCCTTGATGATGGCGGCTACTTCATCGTCTCGAGCCTGGATGTAGTCGGTGTAGATGTTCCACCCGGCAAGCTCACTCTCGCGCCCCCTGAGGATTCCGATGACCTGTTCCAGGCACTCGACAATCGCGTTGTGGTCCTCCGGGCGCGCCTTGCGGAAACGGAACAGCTGGAGCCCGTTGTGCGACTCCACAAACGTACCGCCCTGAATCTCGATGGCGGCGATGCATTGCCGCCGCACATCTTCAACGAGCGCCGCGTCCAGTCGTTCCAGTTGCGTGAGACCGTGAAGTTCTACGGCGATTGTGTACATGAGCCCCTCACTCTATTGTCGCCCGATTCGCACCGTTGGTTTACCGGCACGAGATTCCAAAGCGGGGCTACATTTCGTCCAGCGGCAGGTTGGCGGGATCGGCGACGCCTACCGAGTCAACGTCGCCACGGTATTCTGTGCCGTAGATGTGCTCAAAGAGTATTTCCATGTCGTCCGGATCGAGTTCGATGAATTGAATGGCAATGTAAACACGATCGGCGTCGTTGTACGAACGCATGACTCGACCGCGAATCGGCACGGTTTTCTCGCCGAGACCAATCCTGAGGTCAAGGTCGGAATAGAGCAGGATTTCGGGCCCGTAGGGTGGATAGCTGAAAAGCAGGCAGGGCCCCGAAATATCAATGGGTTCTGCTGAACCAAACTCGTCAATTACCGGCTCGGCACGAAAGTAACCGTTCGCCTTCAGGGAGTACGCAAGG
>DAOWMR010000287.1 GCA_030642995.1 Spirochaetales bacterium | reverse complement strand
TTTGATCATCCGGCCTGATATCTTGACGTTTTCGATTTCAAGGCGAACTTCCTGGTTGGGTCTCACCTGCCGGCGGAACTTGGCCTTCTCTACCGTTGCGAGGAAGAACAGTTTCTCGCCGATTAGCCCTGACTCCACGACCCCGGCACCCCCGCACTGTGCCATTGTCTCCACGAGAATCACCCCGGGTACGACCGGATAATCCGGGAAGTGGCCTGCGAAGAATGGTTCTTTGTCGGTGAAGGTTCGGTACCCGACGATACGTTCGTCGCCGACGGTTTCAAGTCGATCTACGAACAGGAACGGATCACGGTGCGGGAGAAGTTTCTCAATGTCTGCCATATGCCGGCCCCCATGAATATCTTCGAACTGAGCGAGATGATACGGTACGAGGTTGGGATTTTCAAGCGCAGGGCGAGTACCAGGGCAAACGCACATAGATACCCACAGTGGTACTTGCGCATGCAAGAATGACCCTGCGGTTGTCCAGCTGAGGGTACTCAGCCGGCAGTGTGGCCTTCGGCCAACTGCTCGGCACAAGAGCGCCTGCGGGGTCGCTCCGGGTCCTTCTTGCCTGCCGCACCACCTGTTCCTGATGTGCGTTCGGCCGGCTCGCTCACGCGAGCACCTCCGGACGTTGTGCCGCGGGCGGCACGCACAAGGCACAACGAACACGCTTGGAGAATCGCCGGTCGGTTGCATGTCTGAGTGCGTTCGGACTGCCAGGGGTCGATCCGCAGTGTTGTGGCCAACAGAGCCGCGTAGCGATTGAACTCAAGCGCGCACTGGGTTGGGTCTTCCATATAGCAGGGCCAATCACCGTGCGCGAACCCCCGGCAGGGGCGGGGCAAACGCACATACGCGGTAGTGGTGTGCATCAGCGCAATTGGTGAGTGCTTTGATGCATTTGGTCGGCGTTCAATAGCTGGGTCGACGGGTAATCAGTGTGTGTACTATACTCCTGCTCCAAGATCGATATGGGCAAACGACGAACGAAACCAGCGCTCACTCCCGGTAGCGTCATCGGCATCGTGAACAGGGGCGAACCCGCCATCCGGTTCATTCGTGCCGTCCGAGAATACAATTCGATACACGCAACTGAACTCAAGACCGCAGCCTTCTACCTGGACGAGGAGGCCGATGCGCTCTTTGTCAGGGAAGCCGACATTGCCGTCGCTTTCCATACGGTCCCGGGGGCGCCGCAAGCGGGCAACGTTTATCTGCAGCGGTCCGTTCTCATGGACGCGCTCACGCAGGTCGGTTGTGATGCGGTCTGGGCCGGCTGGGGATTTCTATCAGAGGATGCCGAGTTCGCCGAGCAGGTTGAGGCGGCGGGCATGGTGTTTCTTGGACCGAGTGCCGAGGCGATGGGGCGTCTCGGGGACAAGATCGCAGCCAAGGAACTGGCCGAAGAGGTGGGCGTTCCAATTCTGCCGTGGAGCCACCGATCCATCCGGGACTCGGAAGACGCGCGGGCACTCGCACGGCAGATTGGGTATCCGCTCATCGTGAAGGCTGCCAACGCCGGTGGAGGACGCGGAATCCGGTTTGTTCTGAGCCCCGACGAACTCGACGAGCAGTTTCACTCGGCCCGCGAGGAGACAGTTCGTGTCACGGGCAACGACATTGTGTTCATGGAGCGACTCGTCACAACCGGGCGCCACTTGGAAGTGCAGTGTCTCTGCGACCGGCACGGCAACGTGTTCACGTTCGGTGTACGGGACTGTTCGGTGCAGCGGCGCAATCAGAAGATCATCGAGGAGACGCCGCCGCCGGGGATGTCCGGAGCTCAGATCGATGAGATGGAGGCCGCCGCAAGCCGACTGATGAAGGCTGCAGGGTACGAAAGTGCCGGCACCGTGGAATTCCTTCACGATCTTGATCGGGATGAGTTCTATTTCATGGAGGTGAACACGCGGCTTCAGGTGGAACACACCATAACCGAGGTTCTCTACGACGTAGATCTCGTCAAAGGGCAGATCCAGGTGGCCCTTGGCGAAGAACTCCACCTGCAGGCGAAGCAGCCCCGCGGGTGGGTGATTGAGGCACGCCTCAACGCCGAGGACCCCGACCGTGATTTCGCCCCGGCCCCGGGCACGGTGTGCCGGTTTCGCGTCCCACTCGGTCCCGGTATCCGCGTGGATTCCGGCATCGGTCAGGGCTCCGTCATACCGTCGATTTTCGATTCCATGATTGCCAAGGTGATTGCGTCCGGCAGCACCCGGACCGAGGCGCTCGGTCGTCTCCGGCGGGCGCTCCTCGAAACGCGGGTTGCACTTGACGGCGGGACGACCAATAAGGCATTTCTCCTGGAGTTGATCGGCCTGGATGAAATACGCCACGGCGCAGTGCACACGAAGTTCGTGGAAGAGTGGCTGGAAACGGGGCGGCGAGCCGCACGGACAGAGCCGGGGATTGCCCTGATCGCGAGCGCCATAGATTCCTATGGGCGGCACGAGAGAGCCGAACTGGCCGCTTTCCGGCAGCAGATTGCAAACTGCGGCTATCCTCGCCGCGTCGCCGCTGCCGGTGACCACGAGGTGAACCTTGGCATCGAGGGTAACTCCTATGCTTTTGTCGTCAGGAGGGTCGGGCCTGCGGCCTATCGGATGCTCGTTGATGGGGCTGAGTTCACCGCATCCTATGTCCACAACGAAGATGAATCACGACTGGAGATATCGGGAGAACGATACTCGATTCAGACCATCCAACGCGGGGATGCTCTGCAGTGTGAAGTGGATGGAGTCCCCTACCTGCTTGAGATGGAGTCCGGCGGGGCGGTGAAGGCGCCCTCTCCGGCAATTGTGCTGTCGGCTCATGTTCAGGAAGGACAAGCTGTCGAGAAAGGGCAACGGCTCATCAGTCTCGAGGCCATGAAGATGGAGATGCTCGTTGAATCTCCGGCCGCCGGTGTCGTGCGGGAGATCGTCGTGAAGTCGGGTCAACAGGTGACCGCCGGGGACGTTCTGGTTCAACTGGATGCTGCGGAGGACTCCGATCGGAACGGGGAAGGGGGCGACTCGGGAACTCAGTCGCCCGCCGCCGAGCGGGTCATCTTTCCAACCGATCCTGATGATCCCGGCGATCGGTGGGACCGGCTGGCCGAAGCCTTCGGGGCGATGTTCTTCGGGTATGATCGGCCGACGAAACCTCTGGAACTCTTTGACACCCTTCTGGAGATGGCGCGCGAGCCATCGCTCGCAGATCGGCTCTTTGACTTGATTTCGCGAATGCTCAAGGCCTGCGTCAGAATTGACTCGCTGTTTTCCGCGGAGCGAATCCAGGCCGAGCAATTCGCCCGGACCATATCGTGGCAGGAACTGATTTTTGTCTATTTCCAGTATTCAATGGCGGGGTCCGACACCCTCCCGCAACAGTTCACCGAGTCACTCCAGGGTGCGATGCGTTACTATCCATCGGCCGGCACTGAATCCGGCGCCTGGAGCGGTTTCTATCACATGTACCGTGCACAGCGAGGAAGAGAGCAGAAGAACGCCGTCATCCGCTCAATGCTCTTCACGCTGGAGGGTCTCCCGGTGCCGCGGGAGCGCAGTGGGGAGTTGTTGCGAACTCTCGACGATCTGATCCATCTCAATCAGGTTGGTGTTTCAACCCTCACGGATGCGGCGCTGCATGCCCGATACGAGCTCTACGATCGTATCTCGGTAATGAATCTCCGGAATCGACGGCGCGATCGGTTCCAGGAGCAACTCCGAATGCTGCTCGACGCGCGTGCGGACCCGAGAACACGCGAAGAGATAACGCAGGCAATTGTGGATGCGAGTGGGTACGCGGAGTACGAGTTGCTTCACTCGTATCACGGGTGCAACGCCGAACAGCGCGCGCAGATCGCAGAACTCGTCGCGAAGCGTACTGTTCGAGATCGAAGCGTGACCAGGTGTACGATCCTGGACCACGACGGACAGCCGGGCGCGGCAGTCACCGCAGACGGAATCACCACGCTCGTGGCCTTGTGTACCTATCCCGAGGATGCACGACCAGGCTGCATTGCCGATCTCCTCGAACAAGTAGTCACCGAGGGTGCTCTCCCGGAGGTGCTCCTCCTCGTGTCGGGTGAAGAGGAAGATGAGTCCATCATTTCACGATTTTCTGATCATCCGCTCGCGGTCCGGTGGCTCTCGGTTGGGGTGTATCGGGACGCTCGCGCGTTCACCTATCGAACATTTCACCACGATCAGGATCAGTGGGTGGAAGACCGCGCAAAGCGCGAGTTCAGCCCACTCTTCTACCGGGAGCTCCGTGTTGGTCGTCTCTCCGAATTTGAAACCGAAGTTGTATACCACTCCGATGCTGTCTATCTCGTTCTGGCACGGGCCCGACAGAACCCGAGGGACCAGCGTCTGCTTGCCTACGGTTC
>DAOWMR010000228.1 GCA_030642995.1 Spirochaetales bacterium | reverse complement strand
ATTCGCGCAGCGGTGCACAGTCGCCGGTTCGCGGCACTGCGATGGTGCTCAATCACGAGCTATAGGAGAGTGAGATGCAATCAACATTCTCCGGCATAGAGCTGGGAAAGCGAAGCCTTCTTGCTCAGAACCGCGGGCTTCAGACTATCGGTCACAACCTCAGCAATGCGTCGGTTGATGGCTACAGTCGCCAGCGAGTGGAGCTTCAGCCGACCGACCCTCTCTACCGCCCCCAGTTGAATCGCGCCGAAACACCGGGCCAGATTGGTCAGGGCGTGGACATTGCGCGCGTTGAGCGGATCAAGGACATGCTGCTGGAAGGCCGTATAGTCAGTCAGGCAAGTGGCGAGGGTTACTGGGAAGCCCACGACAAGTACGTGCTCATGCTCGAGCAGGTTTACAACGAGCCGGCGGATATTTCGGTGCGCAATCTCATGGACCATTTCTGGGATTCCTGGCAGGAGCTTTCACTCTTTCCCGAGCAGCTTGCGGCACGGCAGTCGGTTCTCACGCGTGGGACGACACTGATTGAGGGCATTCAGCTGCGGTACCAGGAGCTCGAACAGATCCGGACAATGCTCAACGACGAGGTGAAGATTGCCGTAGCGGAGATCAACCAGCTTACGACTGGAATCGCAGCTTTGAACGAGGAGATTATCAAGGTTCAGGCTGCCGGCGATAACCCGAACGATTGGCTTGATCGGCGTGATTTGCTGGTGGAACGGCTTTCGGGCTACATCAATATCACGATCAATACGAGCGATCCCGACGAGTTCAACGTCCACAGCGGCGGGTATCAACTGGTGCAGGGAGCTGTCGCTCATCGCTTCGACACTGTAGACGACCGCGAGAATGAAGGGTTTGCCAAGGTGGTCTGGGGTGAAGGTGGAGAGACCACCCAATTCTCGGACGGTAAGCTCGCGGCCCTGCTCGAACTCCGGGATTGGGATGTGCGGGGACAGATCCAGGGTTTGGACAACATGGCGGTGAACTTCGTGGATCTGGTGAACGAGATTCACAGAGATGGGTACGGATTGAATGGTGAGAGCGGCAGAGACTTCTTCGTGGAGTACCCCTTTGTCAACAACGTGCTGGGGAACTACGACCGCAACGGTGACGGTGAGTTCGAGTCCAGTTACATCTACCGGATCACCGGGGCCAATGTCCTGGATCCGCAGCAGCAGATTGGTCTTTCCGGCACCATGACCTTTTCGGCGCCGAGGGGGCTGGTCACCGTGAATTATCGTCCGACGGACACCGTCGGAGACATCATCAATCGCATTAATTACTCGAGCAGCGAAGTTGTGGCTCGTCTTGACAATTCCGGGCGATTAACGCTCAAGGCTACTCCGGCTGAAACCGCCTCCGACCCCGACTTCGTCATTCGATATGCGGCGGACTCCGGACAGTTCCTCATCGGCTACGCCGGGCTGCTCGAGAACTCAGGTCCCGAGGGCGCGTACGCATGGAGTCAGGCTGATGCAGTGAGTGCGCTTCGGGCGGATGGTACCGACTTTGCCGTTGCGCCGCTGGCACATCCATCCGGCTGGATTGGCGTTAATCCGGAACTGATGCGTCAGCCGGCGGCGGTAGCCGCAAGCAACGGTACCGCGGGCCGTCCGGGAGAACCTGGAGACGGAAGCGCTGCCCTCGCTATTGCGTCAATCCGAAACACGCCGGTCATGGTTGGGCAGATCTACAGTTTTGACGACTACTTCGCCGACACCATTGCCGACGTTGCGTTGAAGGGAGAAGAATCACGGATTGCGTTGGGTACTCAGCAGGCGATCATGAAGGACCTCCGAGACACGCGGGCAAGCATCAGCGGTGTCAACATAGACGAAGAGATAGCCCAAATGATCAAGTTTCAGCATGGCTACTCCGCCGCGGCACGGTTCATCACGACGGTCGACCAGATGCTGGACACGATTATCAACAGAATGGGAGTCTAGTAGATGCAACGAATCAGCACGAACATGCCGAATGACGACATGCAGTACTACGCCCGCCTTCGGGAGTCACAGCTGAACAATGTCCAGAACCAAATTGCCGGCCAGAACAGGATTCAGGAACTGAGAGATGACCCGGCGGCGGCCGCGCATGCAACCCGCTACGCGAGCTATCTGAATCGGCTGCAGCGGTACTCCGACAACATTGAGTATGCGCAGAATCGCCACCGCGAGTCTGAAGTCTACATGCAGGAGACCGTGAACATCCTGCACCGGGTCCGCGAGCTTGCACTGCAGGGTGCTAACGGCACCTACACGCTCGAAGATCAACGCGTGATGGCTGCCGAGGTGAATCAGCTGCTCAACCAGTTGGTTGAGACGGCAAATGCACGTGGCGCCGACGGAACCATGCTCTTCGCAGGTGATCGGACCCAGTCCGAGCCGTTTCGGGCAATCTCGGGACGAATGGCGGGATTTGACGAACCGGTCATCAACGAGGTTCAGTATCTCGGGACCATTCACCAGAACCGGACGGAGGTGGCGGACGGTGCGTTTATCCCGTTGAACTTTGCGGGAAACAGTGTGTTCTGGGCGGAGAAGCAACAGGTGTACGCCGGCGTGGACGCGACAAACTACGTTGTCCAGGAAGACACGGCAATTCGGGTGGATGATGCAGATATCCAGTTGCGTGCGGGTGACAACATCTACTCGATTATCGCAAAGATCAATGACGCCGGCGTGGCAGTGAGAGCTCGGTTGGACCCGATCTCGAGTGCCCTCGTCATGGAGACCACATCGGCCCATCAGTTGTGGCTGGAAGACGCGAAAGACGGGGGGGTTCTCAGGGATCTCGGGATTCTCTCCGATACCGGAGGCCGGCCGCCGGCGAACATAGCGTCATCCGCCCGAGTTTTCGGTGGATCGATGTTTGATATGATGATCTCACTTCGGGACCAGCTTGCCGGCGGTGAAACTCTTGATGTCGGCGGACGAGGTGTTGCCGGTATCACAACGGCGCTTGACAACGTGCTTGGCAGACTCGGGACACTGGGTTCACTTGACGAGCGGCTCCAGCTTGCTCTGCAGCGAACCGAGGCGGATATTCCCATCATTACCGCCCGGTATGCCAACGAGGTGGATGTTGATATGACACAGGCAATCATCGACCTGAAAATGCTGGAGTACACCCACCGCGCCGCGCTCGGGGCTGCCGCGCGAGTGATCCAGCCGACACTTCTTGACTTTCTGAGGTAGAAATGACAATTCAGTCGAAACCGTACGGCGAGATTGAGATTTCCGAACGGCAGATAATTCGTTTTCCTATTGGTATCTTCGGATTTGTGGATCTCCGCGACTATGCGCTGCTTGATGCGGGTCAGCCACCGTTCTACTGGCTGCAGAGCCTCGACGACACTGCAATAGCTTTCATCATCATGAATCCTTACGTTCTGCGACCGGACTACGTGCTGGATATACCCGATGAGGATTTGGAAGCAATTGAATACGACTCGGACGAAGATGTGCTGGTTTTCGCGATTGTCACAATACCGGAAGATCAAACGAAGATGAGTGCCAATCTTCAGGGGCCAATTGTAATCAATCGTGTCAGACAACTGGGGCGGCAGGCGATATCCCTGAATGAAAGCTGGCGCACGAAACACTTCATTATGGAAGAGCTGGCCCAGGCAGGGAGCGACTAATGCTCATCCTCGCACGGAGGCTGAACGAGCAGATAGTCATCGGTGACGACATCAGAGTGTCGGTTGTTGATATCCGCGGAGATCAGGTGAAACTGGGCATAGAGGCTCCGCGATCAGTGAAGGTGTATCGTCAGGAAGTCTATGACGCCATCCAGGCAGAAAACCGAGAGGCAGCCCAGAGCGCCACGGCCCTGCCGTCCCTGGATCCTTATCTGAAGAACGACAGTCAGGAAAGCTAGGGCCGAGTCCGGTCCCGCGCCGCTCTCAGGCTTGTGGGCGGGAGAGTTGGGCGTCGCTCTCCCGAACATAGACCGGGCCCTGGCCCGGAACGTCCGGTCCGAGCTTCTGATACGCGGCGAGGGCGAGGGGAATCAGCGGCTCGGCGTGACCACGGCGAGATGCAGGGTCAACGACAATCATGGACGGATCATCAATCCGGGTCGCGAAGAGAGCTGCATGGGGCCCGGTGACGACTGCACGAGCACGGCTGACCGGCGGCCCGGCCGCCGCAATTTCAGCGACAATACCCATGATCTCCGCCGCAGTGAGATCAAGGTCGGTTGTGAGGCGGACACCACGCCGAAAAACCGCGGCATAGAACCTGTTCTTACGACCGTCTATTACGGGGACAACGAGTGACTGGTCGGACGGGACCGCGTGTGCCATCACCTCCAGGGTAGATACAGAGACCAACGGCGGTTCGGTCAGGCCCCGCGCAGATGCGATTGCAGCGGCCAGACCCTTTGCCGTGGCCATGCCTATGCGCAGACCAGTGAACGAGCCGGGACCGCGGGTGCACGCAACAAGATCAACCTGATCAAGGCGCAGATCTGCGTCCGTCAGCAATCCAGCGACAAGCGGCATCAGTACGTGAGAGTGCTTGAGACCGATATCGCGGGTCGCCGCATAAACCCGGGGTGGGGGAGACTGCCGGCCGGGCGGCAGTGGGTGCGGTTCTACATCCGGTTCATTGCGGAGCGCGACGCTGAGGATTTCCGTTGCTGTGTCAAGTGCAAGGATGATCAATCGGAGGTACCTTTCGATGAGGTTGTGATCAAGCCATCCGGAAACGTCACGGTCCGATCCCCGTTTGGCTCGATTGTGATCTCTAGGACGAGTGTACCGTCCGGTAGCGACTCTCCAGCACGTTCGGGCCACTCGATCACGGCGACAGTACCATAATCCAAGAGTTCATTCACTGCAAGCATGTCGTACTCTTCTTCGCTGTCAATGCGATAGAGGTCAACATGGATGAACGCAAGCCGACCAGAATACTGTGAAACAATTGTGTAGGTGGGGCTGGTGACAACCTCTGTGACGGCGAGTCCGCGCGCTATCCCTTTCGCGAGAACGGTCTTGCCGGCTCCGAGAGGCGCGTGGAGCGCAAGAACCTCACCGCCGCGCAGGCCGGCTGCGATTCTCTCGCCGAGGATCATGGTCTGTTCCGGGCTAGTGGATCGGGTTGACGGCAAGATGACACCTGTTCCTGAAGCGCCGCACCTCAATCGGTCTCAACAAGGCCGTAGACGTAGCTCTGGATCTGATTGAGGTTCTTCCGGGAAACACGTGTGAACATGATGTGCATGAGGCGGCCGCGTGCGCGGGTGCGGTCCACGCTGCGGACTCTGCCGAACACGGATATTTGGGTCCCGTCCACAGCCTCAAAATCCATCTTGAGAATACTGCCGGCGGAGAGAGGAACCTGTGTGCGCAAGGCGCAGCCTCCTGCCGAT
>DAOWMR010000530.1 GCA_030642995.1 Spirochaetales bacterium | reverse complement strand
GTGGGGATTGGGATTCACCTTGCCGAGCTGACTCAATTCGTATTCTGTTTGCTCGTACAGGTTGGCGTAGTCGGATTCCATCCCTGGTCGGCGACTGCCTGTTACATACGCAGCAAGGAGTGATTTCAATCGTGCGATGTTCCGTGCGAGAGTCTCTGGTACGTCCACTACGGAAGTCATTCTTGGCATTCAGCCCGACATAGTCAACGTTTGAGGTGGCAGAGAAGTCACGGAACTGCATAACATCTTAGCTCACAGGTTTTCCCCTGTTCTCCGACTACCTCATATCGTGCGCACGATATGAGGTGCAATTCGGCGCTTATCCCGCTTTCAAGCACGATAAGAGTCTCCAGCACACTGATATGCCGACGCACGCGAAGTGTAGATCGAACTTCGCGTGCGTCACGGTACACCGCCGCCGCGCCCGGAGGGTGGGGTTGAGGTAGCGGCCGCGCAATCTGGAATCGGACCCGCGCCTTCTATATACTCAATCTACGGTCAACGATTGATTGGATCGTGGGGAGAAGTCCTATGCTTACAGAACTCGCAGCACCGCTCCGTGAACTGAGCGAACAGATGCAAGAAACCTGGAGGCATCTTTGACTCGGATGCACTCAGAGCTGAAATAGCAGAACTCGGGAAGCGAACCGAAGATCCCGATCTCTGGAACGATCGGGAGGAAGCCGAGCGCGTCATGACCGCACTCAAGCAGAAGAAGAGTCGATTGGAACCGTGGGAGGAACTGCGGGCCCAGATTGTGGACCTTGCAGAGCTTCACGAACTCGCCGTGGAGGAGAGCGACAGCGGATTGGAGAAAGAGATCGGTTCCACTCTCTCCGTTCTCCGGAAGCGCTTTGACGGGCTCCAGATCCGCGAGCTGCTCGGTGGAAAAATGGATCGAGCCAACGCATTCCTGACAATTCACCCGGGCGCCGGGGGAACCGAGGCCTGTGATTGGGTGAACATGCTCCTGCGGATGTACAGCCGCTGGACCGAAGCGAACGGCTACAAGACCAGCGTGGTGGACCTCCAGGAGGCCGAGGGCGGCGTGAAGAGCGTCACCCTCCAGGTTGACGGCGACTACGCATTTGGATACCTCAAGTGTGAGACCGGGATCCACCGGCTGGTGCGAATGAGTCCGTTTGATTCCAGCGGGCGCCGGCACACTTCGTTTGCCTCTGTCTATGTGAGTCCGGTCGTTGAGGATGAGATAGACGTTGAGATCAAACCGGACGAAATCAGAGTCGACACCTACCGGGCGAGCGGGGCCGGTGGACAGCATGTGAACAAGACCGACAGCGCTGTTCGCATTACGCACCTCGCATCGAATATTGTGGTTCAATGTCAGAATGAGAGAAGCCAGCACAAGAATCGTGCGTTGGCGATGAAGGTCATGAAGAGTCGTCTCTACGAGCACTACCGTGAGGAGCGCGAGGCGGAGCAGGCAAAGAACGCGGCCGAAAAGAAGGATATCGCGTGGGGCCATCAGATCCGATCCTACGTTCTCCAGCCCTACACCATGGTCAAAGACCATAGAACCAAGCATGAAACCGGCAATATCCAGGCCGTCATGGATGGTGCTATTGATCCGTTCATCGAGGAGTATCTTCGTTTCACCTGGAGCGG
>DAOWMR010000208.1 GCA_030642995.1 Spirochaetales bacterium | reverse complement strand
GTTGAGGACTCGGGAACGTTCCTGTCGAGCGGCGCGGGGTTCTACCTGGACATTCGGGGTGTTGCCGAGATCATCTTCTACACCAACTACCTCTGGCAACCTGCAACGGTCGATGGGGAGAACTGGGTCCCATTCACGCTTGGATTCGGGTTCCACTACTGATCAGAGGCGCACGAGATGGACACTGAAACTGATTCGTCCCCGCTCCGCCTGCCGGAAGCCGGGAATCTCCTCCTGGATCCACTCTGGACCCCGGGCCCCGAAGAGATCGCACCGTATCTGGATGGAATGATCCTCTCCGCGTCGGGCTGGAGAGCAGTGTTTGCTGCCGATGGTGACGAAGAGAGTTCGAACCCGGAAGCCGGCCCCGAACACCTCCTCCTGGTTGGGCTTGCCGCGCGCGTGTTCGCCGGAGCAATCAGAGGAACCTTGGCCGAGAAGACCAGCATCTCGACGCCCGGTGCGAAGTTACGAGTGGCCGTCGGAGCGGACACTCGCCCCACCGGCCCACTCCTCGCCCAAGCGGCAATCCGGGCGTTTCTCGGGGAACGGATTGAGCCGGAGTACCTGTTCGTTGCTGCATCACCGGAGATCATGGCGCTCACCCGAACCAGGGAGGACATCAGCGGGTTTCTGTATGTCAGCGCCAGTCACAACCCCATTGGCCACAACGGCCTAAAAATGGGGCTTGGCGACGGCAGCGTTGCCGGCGGTGAGTTCAGCACCACGCTCGTCGCGCAATTTCGCGCCCTCGCCGCGGACCCTTCAGAGCTCCAGAAGACAGCCGATATGCTTCGCGTGTCGGGGTCGGCCGCAGAATTGGAGATCTACCGGATGGCGCCGGCGCAGAAACGAGCCGCGGCCGACATCTATCGAGCCTTCACCGAAGAGGTGATACGGGGGCCGGGGCCACGCGCAGAGGAAGCGATTGCCGAATTGACTGTTGAACTCCAGGCCATCCGACCGGGAATTGTCGCCGACATGAACGGGAGCGCCCGGACAGTCAGCATTGACCAGTCAATCCTTGCCGATGTCGGTTGTCGCCTGCAGAGCATCAACAACACCGCGGGTCTCATTCGGCACCAGATTGTGCCCGAAGGCGCCGGGCTGGCCGAGTGTGTCACGACCCTTTCCGCTTCATCTCACGCCGATCCGGGATTCATCATGGGTTACGTCCCCGACAATGATGGAGATCGGGGGAATCTTGTAGTCTCCGAAGCGCCGGGAAGCGCGAGACCGCTCGAGGCCCAGGAAGTATTCGCACTGGCCGCCGTCGCAGAACTGTCGTGGCTCTATTACACTGGTACGGCCGGGCCGGACTCTGTTCGGACCGATCAGAAGCTCGCAATCGTGGTGAATGGTCCCACCTCCATGAGGATCGAGCGGATTGCGGAGCTCCTGGGGACGGAGGTTCACCGGGCTGAGGTTGGAGAGGCCAATGTGGTCGGTCGTGCGCGCGAGCTTCGCGATGACGGCTACATCGTTCGTTTCCTCGGTGAAGGTTCAAACGGCGGGAACATCACCCATCCTTCCGCGGTCCGCGACCCGATTCAGACGGTCTTCGCCGTACTGAAGCTCCTCTATGCACCGGCCCGTGCCGGCACACCCGCGCCCGGCAGATTCTGGCTTCGCCGCAGGACTGAGCATCACGCGGGACAGACCGGGTCTGACGCCGGCGCCACGACAGAGGCCACGGCCCCGGTGACTCTCAAGCTGATCCTTGACTCGTTGCCTCAGTTCACAACGACAAGTGCCTACGACCCGATGGCCATCATGAAGGTGGCCTGTTCCGATCATGGAGCATTGAAGACTGAAGTTGAGCGACTCTGGGAGGCGGAGTGGCCCCGCCTGGAAAACATCCGGACTGGACTTGGAGTCACGAGATACCGGTACGAGAACTATGAAGGAACCGTCTGCCGCCCCGGGCGAGGCAACAGAACCGGTCGAGGAAGGGGCGGCTTCAAGATCCTGCTGACCGACGACCATGACCAGCCTCGTGCCTTTCTATGGATGAGAGGCAGCGGGACCGAACCGGTCTTCCGAGTAATGGTCGACGTGGAGGGAGATTCATCCGAAACGGAACGAACCCTTCTCCACATCCTTCGTGGCATGGTAACCCGCGCCGACGAAAGGGTGGCCGCATCAACGTGACACCTACGGCAAGCTGACCAGGTTGCCTTCCAGCCGGATCATCCCGTCTCGAGCAAGGCCCTCGATCGCGGTCGGGAACCGGGAGTCTTCCGGGGCAGCATGGCGTTCCAGCTCAGATCTCTCCATCTGACCGTTCACGGTGAGAATCCGGACGATCATGCCGCGAACCTCCCGCACCGATCCGATGAACGGACCCTGCCGCTGGTAGTGAGCGCTCCGACGGTTCGAGTTGCCGAAAATGACGGCGAGATGAGCACCGTAATCCATGAGCGCGTAGTACCAGCTACGGGGGTCTTCACAGTCGAGTGTTGCCCCGACCAACGGCAGAATCTCGCGGTCCGCCACCGACTCCCGGCCCGGGAAGAAGAGATGTATGAAAACGCGGCGTATGTTGGTCTCAACGAATACCGCGGGGGTGTTGAAGGCGAATGCCCTGACGGCCCCCGCGGTATACGGCCCCACCCCCGGCAAGGTACGGAGCTCCTGAATTGACCGAGGCACCGTGCCGTCAAATCGATCCATGATCTCGCGTGCCGCGTCGTGGAGGTGCTTTCCGCGACGGTTGTAACCGAGCCCCTGCCACCGCTGGAGGACTTCCTGCAGGGAGGCCCGAGCCAACCGCCCGAGCGTGGGAAACGAATCCAGAAACTCCAGGTACTTCGGCACCACGCGATCAGCCTGGGTTTGCTGCAGCATGATCTCCGAAACCAGAACTTCGTACGGATTGGTTGTGTCCCGCCATGGCATCTTCCGCCGGTGACGGTGGTAGTATTCGGAGATTGTGTGTTGGAATTCTGCAATCGTGGGATGCCTTTTGGTGACGGAGGCCGATGATCCGGCGCGGGCGACCCCGGCACGCTCCGTTGCCGCATTCAATTCAAGAACCGTCAGAATCTCAGTCACCCGAAGTGCGGCTGCTCCGCCCGGAATGACAAGATCGGCCTGCCGGAAAGCCGGCAAGTTCTCATGCCCTGGAGCGGGAACCGCAATCACGCGCATTCCCGCACGGACGGCCGCCTGGACGCCATATTGGGAGTCCTCAATCACGCAGCATTGCGCGGGCAAGACCTTCAGGCGGCGAGCAGCCTGAAGAAACACATCCGGATTGGGTTTGGGCTGATCAACATCGTCGGATGAGACGGTGACCGGGAACAGCGCCGCGAGCCCGGTTTCCTCAAGCATCGCATCAAGAATTGACCGCCGGCTTGAAGTTGCAACCGCAAGACGCACGCCGCGAAGCTGGAGCGCCAGAATGAGCTCACGAATTGGTGAGAATACCGTTATGTTCCCGGAAGCAAGGGCGAGATAAGCAACATCCTTCTCGGCGATCAATTCGTCAATTGACCCATCGAGACCGTGTCGCTCCTTGATACGCTCCATGACCACCGGTCCGCTCATTCCGACATACTCCGCCCATTCGGACTCCGGAACGGAAAAGTCTCTGGAAGCAAAGAGATCTTCGTCCACACGCCGGTAGATTGGTTCACTGTCGATGAGGGTGCCATCCAGATCAAAGATGACCGCTTCCATTTGGCCGGGTTTCAGGACTCAGGTTCCTTCGCGCGTTTCTTCCGTGCGTCTTCGGCCTTTCGACTGATCCGATTCCAGACCCCGGTGAGACCCATGGCTTTCTTGGCGGCCACCACCGTGGCGCGCGCCTCTTCCCGGGTTCGCATGGTGCCATCGTAGATGACCTCGTCGACGAACCCTTTCCGGGCCTCAAACCCGGCCCTTCGCTCGCGAATGGGGTCCAGAAAGGCGTTGAGAGCAACGGTGAGCTTCTGCTTCACCTCAACGTCTCCCACCTTTCCCGCTCGGTAGCGCGTCTTCAGATCCTCAACTTCCGCTTTGTTCGTGTTGAACACATCGTGATAGATGAAGACCGGGTTGCCGTCGACGGTTCCCGGAATGTCGGCACGCACGCGATTGGGATCGGTGTACATGCTGTCTACCTTCTTCTCTACCGTTCGCGAGTCGTCGGAGAGAAGGATTGCGTTGCCCAGGCTCTTACTCATCTTCGCCGATCCGTCGGTCCCGACGAGCGTCGGTACGTCACCCACGAGTACATCAGGGATCGGGAAAACTTCTCCATAGAGATAGTTAAACCGCCGGGCGATCTCGCGGGTGAGCTCAACGTGGGCCTCGTTGTCCTTGCCGACCGGCACCAGATGTGCCCTTGGCACGAGTATGTCGGCCGATTGGAGAATCGGATAGCCAAGCAACCCGAACGGCATCTCGGCAAGATTCGCGTTCCGGGCCATGTCCTTCAGGCTCGGCAGTCTCTGGAGCCGAGGCACGGTGACGAGCATCTCAAAGAGCAGATTAAGCTCGTAGGTCTCAATGACTGCACTCTGCAGATAGACCGTGCTCTTTGCCGGATCAATCCCGCAGGCAAGATAGTCGTAGACCATTTCTCGAGCGTTCTCGGCGAGAACTTCAATGTTCTCCTTCTGGGGCTGCGTGGTCAGCGTGTGCAGATCCGCAATGATGAAGAAGCACTCGTATTCGTCCTGGAGTCGGACCCGATTTGAGATGGACCCTACGTAGTGCCCAAGATGCAGCTTTCCTGTTGGTCTGTCACCCGTCAGTATTCGTTTCATCGTTTCTCGCTTTCCGTATGTCTATGCATGAATGACCCATCCCTCGGCGGCCCGGGCTGCTTCCATGAGCCCCTCCGATATGGTGGGATGGGCGTGGATCATGGTGGCAATATCCTCCGGCAACAACTCGCTTCGCTTGGCCAACAGGAGTTCGTGGATGAGTTCAGTCGCAATATCTCCCACGATGTGGGCCGCGATGATCTCGTGGCTCTCCTTGTCATAGAGGAGCTTCACCATGCCGTCCGACCGGCCGACGGCAACGGCCTTGCCCACCCCACGATAGGGGAACAGTGCCTTCGCATAGTTGAGGCCTGCATCCCTTGCCTGCTCTTCAGTGGGGCCAAAGCTCGCAATCTGCGGCTCGGCATACATGCCGGTTGGTATGAGATCAGGATCGATATGGGTCTCAGGGTTCAGCCCGGCCATGTGCTCCACGGCAATCTCGCCTTCCTTACTGGCAACGTGTGCGAGCTGCGGCGTTGCAATCACGTCGCCGATTGCATAAATCCCGGTTTCGTCGGTCTGATAGTAGTCACCGACCTTGATGAATCCCTTCTCCGTCTTCACGCCGACCTTCTCGAGTCCAATCCCTTCGGTGTTGGGCGCCCGCCCAACCGATACCAGCAGCATCTCTGCTTCCAGGACGGCAGATCCGTCGGCTCCACCGACCTCGAGCGAAACCCCGCTGTTCTTCCGGGTGAGTTTCTCCGCCTTCGTGCTCGTCATGAACTCTACGCCGCGGCGACGGAAATCTCGTTCGAGTACCGCCACGACCTCTGGATCGGACAGCGGCAGAATCCGTTCGAGCATTTCCACAACGGTCACCTTCACGCCGAAGGTACTCAGCACGTGCGCGAACTCAATGCCGATATAGCCACCGCCGAGAACGATGATCGACTCGGGAAGCTTCTCCAGCATGAGCGCTCCGGTAGACGAGAGCACT
>DAOWMR010000153.1 GCA_030642995.1 Spirochaetales bacterium | reverse complement strand
CGGATGGATGACCGACTTTCCGTCGAACCCCAGCGAACGGGCTCTCTCAGCATCTCGTCTCAGGCCTTCGATGTCCTCGTAGGCCGACCATACGGTGTCGCACGACGCGATCCCGTGGGCCGCTGCGGCGGCGGCAATGCGACTTCTCGGGTAATCCAGGGCGTACTCCGGACCGTCTCGCCGGATCCCCAGGGCGGTGCAGTAGTCCTCGGCCCCGAACGAGAGGCTTTCCACGCGCGGAGTTGCACAGGCGATACTGAAAGCCTCTTCCACCCCCAGGGGCGTCTCCAGGATACACTGGAGTTTCACGCTGCCGGGTACCAGGTCGTTTTCCTTCTCCAGGGCTTCGAGGAATGATGAGACCTGGCTGACCGTTTCCGCCTGCTCCACTTTGGGGAGCCGAATGATCCTCGCGCCGGCGGGGATGACAGCCCGGAGGTCATCTTCCCACCATGTTGTTCCCACGGCATTGATCCGCACGGCCAGTGCGCACGTGCCGAAGTCATGACTGGTCAACGCTTCGGCCACGAGAAACCGAGCTTCATCCTTGTCCTCTTCGCCAACGGCATCTTCAAGGTCCAGGACCAGTCCGTCGGCGCCGTAGATTCCAGCATTGATCATCTTCCCCGGCGAATCGCCGGGACAGTACATCCAGCTTCTCAAATCCGGCCTCCGTTCGCGCGAAGTCGTTCAACGGCCGCCCGGACGCGGGCGCGCAATACAAAATCTAGAGCGTGCTTGTCATGTACGTGGATTTCACCGGAGTGCACGCCGAGTTCAGCGAGAACCGCTTTCACCGCGCGATCCTGCTGGGGACCGAAGAGATCCCGCACTGGGGACTCGATGACGACTACCGGATCGGCACGTCGTTCATCACGGGCCTCGAGTTCGCGGAACTCCACGAACGCATCATGCTTCTCTTGCCGACCAGCGTGGGTTGTCAGACCCATGGGTTCTAGAGCTCCTTTGCGCTTAACCTGATGAAGCGCGTTCGACCACCGTCGAGTTTTCCCACTCCGGCCATTCCGTAGGGGTGGGGATCGGGATCCGTGAATCTGAGACACTCTACCCCGTCAGCCGAGCAGATTATTTCGCACGACTCCCCCCGTGTGTGTACGGAGGCGCCGAGGCGATAGAGCTTTCCTTCCGTCCAGTCCAGGGGCGCATCGACCAGGACCTTCTCCTCGCCGTCGCGTCGAATGAGGGCAACACGCCCCTCCCCGTGGAGCCCGAAGAAATAGCCATACTCGGCTCCCCTCGCTCGAAACGCCAGCAGATGGCTGGAGCCGTGCTCAGGTATCAGATCGGCCTCAATCTCGCAATCCTTCATGTAGTAGGGACCCGAGTAGAGCTGGAAAAGATCGCGGGTGATTACATGCAGAGCTTCGTCTTCAATCTCCCATGCCCCTCCAACAAGGGAGCACCGCGAGAGACCGCCGAACTCTTCCTTCTCGTCGGCAAAACGCACCTCGAACGACCGCTTGCCGGTGATCGTGTACTCGTCCAGGATGAGATTCCCGAGGAACTTCTCGCTGTCGGGATTCATCACCAGGAGCCCGGCCTCGTCAATCGCGAAGGGCACCTCGGGGAGTGTCCAGTCCACGGTGAAGGGCTTGTCCGGGTCAGGGAAGAAGAACCCGTCCTGGAAGATCCGTCGCTCGGATGCATCCCGGACATACGGGGCTACTGCAACCCGCTGACCGCTCATCTTCTCAATGACACCTTTGAGGCGCAGCCTCTGCCCCGGATACACCAGTGGCGTGAAAGTAGGTTTGTACCGTTCGTCGTCGAAGTCATCCCGCCGATAGTAGGGCTTATAGAAGATGCGGGCCGTATCTCCTCGGACCAATCGATCCAGAAGAACAACGACGCCGTCATTGCGAGCCCGCTCCTCGCCGGGGGCGACAACGGCCAGGTATTCCGACGAGGTCCGAATTCCGCAGGTTGAACCGGGCAGGGAAAAATCAAGGACAACATCGTCCGAGAAGGCGCCGGGAAGCCACTCTCGAGGCGCCTCCTCGCCCTTCTGCCGCAAGCCCAGGATGGCCAGTTCACGTGATGCGGTGGGCAAATCGATGCAGTTCAGTGCGCCGGAGATGGAACTCGCGGCGTGAAAATCGTTGATCGGTCTCCGATACCTGTCGGGGATTCCTTCGGGACCAACCATGACGCCGAGGATGGCGCCAACGTTCCCGGCGTTGCAGTCGGTGTCCCAACCGCACATCGTCGCGATCTCTATGGTCCTTGCGAAATCGCCCTCACCGTAATAGAGCGCCAGGGCACACACCCCGGCGTTTGGAATGATATGACAGACACCGGGGTACCGGTCGTACCCGAAGTTCTCGGTCAGGTAGTCTCTCGCATCACGCCAGTTGTCCGGGTTGTCCCGGTGAAAGTCACGGACACTCGTGATTACTCGCGCGTACTCGCTATCGGAAGGGATTGTGGCCAGGGCCCGCTCGACAACGGCAGGCACGTCGGTGGACCCGAACGCCAGGGAGATGCACGCGGCAATGAACCTGCCACCGTAGACGCCGTTCCCGTCATGGCTGACGCCGGCGGCGAGCCCGGCGTGGTGAGCTGCCGCGTCCGGATCATCCGGAAAGACCCAGCCCCACGAATCGATGAAGATCTGACCGCCAATCTGCTCAGCGATGGCCGTCCCGTTCACCGCGATGCTGCCGGATTCCGGAGCCTCGATCCCTGACTTCAGATTCAAGTAGGCGGTGTGCTCGGTGCTGCGGCCGTACCCGCCCCACCAGAAGAATCCAATCCCCTCGCGCGCGTAATTCAACCACGCCCGCCCGACGTTCGCAGCGGTCACGGGGCCGGTATGATCCACGAGGGCACGAATGAAGAAGAGCGGCCCGTTCACATCGTCGTCTGCCGCGAAGTTCTTATAATCCTTCACGTACCCGGTGATGTTACCGTAGGTCTTTCTGATCCGTTCGTAGGTCCAGATGGTCGGTTCTACCGGCGCGCCGAGACGCACGCCCGCACACTTGCCGATCAACCCGCCGTACACCTTTTCCAGATAGCGCCTTGAGTCCATAGTCTTCCTCTGCGAGAAGCAGTTGGTGTCCAGATTGTACAAGAAAACAGGGTTTGGGAACCCATCGGCCCCAAACCCTGCCCGTAATTGCGGTCGGCTCGTTACTTGAGCACGCTGTTCGCGTACTCCGTGATGTCGTCGCCGCCCAATCGATACCATTCAGCCACGAAATCATCAAACTTATCGATCCCGTATTCGCCGCTGATGATCTTGAAACTGTACTCCTTGTACAGATTCTCAAGTGCGTCCCAGGTGGGAGACATATCTGCGGGGATGGGGAAGTCCGGGTCGCCAACCGAGTACTCGAGGATGAAGTCCCATCCCTTCTGACCGGCGGGTCCAAGCATGGCAGTAGGAGCGTCCCAGCTCATGACTTCGTGGAAGCGAGGCCACCAGTTGGCCTTCTCGTCGGTGAAGACGACCTCTCCGTTCACCACGTTGTAATGGATTCCTTCGAGACCGTAACGATCGATGTATTGTCCTTCGTCTGTCGCCATGAACTCGAGAAGTTCAAAGACGATATCGGGGTTCTCCGACGTGGCGCTGATTGCCCACCCTCTGGTTTCCTTCGCGGACGACACGGGATATCCCCGGCCAACGCCCTGAGCGGGAGGCAGCGGGACAAGTCCAACGCCCTGGTTGTCCATCAGTTTGTTTTCATAGATGTCCAGGACGATACCGGCCGTTCCGAATACCCCGGCAACAGCCCCGGTATAGAGCTTGTCTTCCATGGTGTCCCATTTGGTCGTGATGTACTCGTTGTCGAATATTCCTTCGGCATAGAGGGTCTGGTAGAAAGCCAGTTTGTCTCTCTCCGCGTCCGAAACCTTGCTGTACACGTAGGCTCGGTCCTGCATCACCCAGGTTGCGGTCACGCCGAAGGCCTGATTGAAGGTGAAGTCCATCCGGGCCGTGTTGCCCGTATCCGTTACGACCGCGGCATCGGGATGATTGGCCTTGATTGCGGAGAACAGGGCATAGTAGTCATCAATCGTCTCCGGTATTTCGCCGCCGGCTTCTTCAAACCAGTCCTCGCGGATAACGGCCGTTCGGGCGCGGGGCGGGGCCAGCCAGAGAAGATAAGGGTAGTTGGCGAGGCGCTCCTTGTTGAAATCCATCAGGACATCCTGCATGACGTCCGACGAAGCCACGTAGGGTCCGAGATCCACCAGGAGCCCCTGGTTCGCGATGACCTCGTCGCCGCCCTGGAAGTAGATCAGATCGGGGATGTCACCACCAAGAAGCATCAGATTGAGCAACTGGGAATAGGCGCCCTCCGCAACCTGGGTCAGTTCCAGGGCAATCTGCTTCCCCGAGTACTCCAGAAATCCGGCTTCAATCTGGCGCAGGAGCTGGACGTTCCACTCCTCAGAGGGGTTGAAGTCCTTACCCACGATCCGGATAGTAGTGACACCCTCGTCGACCGGTTGAGCCTCTTCGGACGCTCCGGCGAAGACGCCGACCACTGCCAACATCAGTACGAGACCTGCTAAAAGAAGACGTTTCATCTCTTCCTCCTTGAAATATTTTCAGAGCCGATATGATTTCGGCACCTGGTTCCCATAGTTATTCCTTCACCGATCCCTGCATTCTTCCCTTCACGAAATACTTGAGAACGAAGGGATAGAAGGCCATGATCGGCAGGATCGCGATGATGATCAGGGACGCCTTGATCGCTTTGAATGCGATAGTGGCGGCGCCGGCCGCTCGCTGGTAGTTCATCGCCCCAATGAAGGCCGCTTTCTCCAAGGAAACGATCAACTCCCGGAGAATCACCTGCAAGGGCCATTTTGCCTCGGTTGTCAGGTAGATCATGGCCCGGAAGTACTCGTTCCAGTGAAAGACGCCGTAGAAGAGGCTTATCGTCGCAATCCCCGCGATGCTCACCGGAATGACGATTTTGAAGAGGATTCGCATTTCCGAGTACCCGTCTATGCGAGCCGCCTCAATCAATGATGGGGGCACGCCGGCAAAGAAACGCATGAGAATGATCAGATAGTACGGGTTGACCGCCTTGTACATGATCACCGACCAGTAGGTATCCAGGAGATGCAGATCCCGCATGAGGAAGTAGTCGGGTATCAATCCTCCCTCGAAGATCATCGTAATGACGATGAGCGTCATGAAGACGGGGCGCCCGTAGAGATCCTTCCTGATGAGGACATAGGCTCCCATGCTGGTGAGAATGATGTTGACCACGAGTCCGACCGAAGTGATGAGCAGACTGTTGAGAATTCCGAGGTAGACCTTGGGGATGGCCAGAACGCTCCGGTAGGTCACGAGGGTGAATCCACGAGGCCAAAGTGTTGTCCCGTCGGCTTCCGCGATGAATTCAGGCCCGGTCAGAGAGAGGACCAGCTGATTGTAGATGGGATAGATCATCGCGATTGCGAGGAGGAACAGGAACAGGGCGATTACAATTTCACCCGGAGACTTGCGAAATCGACGGCCTACCATACGCCCTCCCCGGAAATTCGGCGGCTTGCCCGGTCGGTCGAGATAATCAGGAACAAGCCGATGACTCCCTTGAAGAGACCGGCTGCCGTACCCAGAGAGAAATTCCCCTTCGTCAGCCCGACCCGGTAGACATAGGTATCGATGATGTCGACGGTGTTGATGACCGCGTCATTCATCATGTTGAAGACCTGGTCAAAGCCGGCGTTCATGAAGAAACCCATGTTCAGGATGAATACCGTGATGATCGTAGGAATGATGCTGGCCAGCGTGATATGGATGGCCTGTTGGAACCGGGAAGCACCGTCCACGGTCGCGGCGTCGTAGAGCGCGGGAGAGATGCTGTTGATGGCCGCGATGAAGAGGATGGAATCCCAGCCGATGCTTCTCCAGGCCTCGGATGCCACAAAGACCCAGCGTATCCACTTGGTGGAGGTCATGAAGGCCACCGGCTCGATCCGGAAAAAGAGCAGGATCTTATTGACCGCGCCGTCCGGGGCGGCCAGCAGCGAGATGAAGACCCCGGCGATCACGACCCATGAGAGGAAATGCGGGACATAGATCACGCTCTGAACACCCTTCCTGAAACCCGCGCTGCGTATCTCGTTGAACAGAAAAGCGAGGATGATGGGAAGCGGGAAGAAGAACCCGATCTTCATCGCACTGATGGTGATGGTATTCAGGAATACGCGGGCAAAGACCGGTGAGGAGAAGAGCATCTTGAAATGCTTCAACCCCACCCACTCGTTGGCCCCGATATATCGAATGTCCTGAAAGGCGATCCGTACGCCCCACATGGGCAGGTAGTGCCAGATGATGAAGAACACGATGACGGGCGCCAGCATGAAATAGAAGAATCGATCCCGATAGATTCGCTTCCTCAAGACGTTCCGCGCATCACTCACTTCATACCTCGCTCCAGGGCGGCCGCCGCCAGTCTTTTCGCCAGTTCCACGAGATCCTCCGCCGCCGCAAACCGGAGGCAGACACCTGCCGGCGCCCGGACTTGCTCGATCCATTCCTCCGGAATCGGCTCCAACCCCTGGCCTGCCGCACACAGTGAGAGCACCAGAGCGCACACGGTGTCGGCGTCGCGGCCGAAGTTGGCGGAGAGCAGGAACCCCTTGCGAAAGTCCCCTTCCGACATTTTGTAGAGAGCGTAGACCTGGGGAATGGCCTCCGGCGACACCGAGTGAGAGGGCGTCCAAAGGCGTGTGTGAAGGGCCTCGTACTGATCGGCCGAATCCGAAATCTCAT
>DAOWMR010000126.1 GCA_030642995.1 Spirochaetales bacterium | reverse complement strand
GTTCCAGTCCTGAGATGGGCATCCGTTCCCAACTCTTCACCTCGCAGAATGCGATGGTGCCACCTTCTACAGCTATAATATCGACCTCTCCCGAGGCCTTTCTGAAGTTTCTTTCTATGATCCGGTATCCAAAGTCACAGAGGTATGCTGCGGCGAGTAGCTCACCGGCAGCTCCCGATTCGTTCACGACTCTTTCTTTTTCTCCGTCAGTTCCTTTGGGTCGATAGCACGAGCAATGAAAAGATTCTTGTCGACAGCAAGATCAAGGATCTCGCCTCCGTCTCTCGGATACTCGCGACCGTCCGGGTCAATCATAATCTTGACTCTCGGTCGCAGCGGAGCAGCGTTGTTCACGTCAATGACGCGTCCGATGCATGCATTGTTCAGCAGGACGATGCTCCCCATCGGATAGATCCCCATGGTCCGAATGAATACTTTGATAATATTGGGATCGAATCGGCGCGCATTGTCACTCAGAATGGTCCGCATCGCAGTATAGCCAATCATCGAATTCCGATATGGGCGCTTGCTCACCATTGCCTCAAACGCGTCTACGACCGCAATGATTCGGGCCGCCGGAATGATGTTGGTACCGGATATTTGACGCGGATATCCCGCTCCATCCCACCGCTCCTGGTGTTGCAGAGCCGACACGGCGATGTCCTCGGAAAATTTCATCTCCCTCGCGATGATGCGGTATGAGTACAGCGGATGCGCCCGAATTGCCTGGACTTCCTCGGGAGTCAGCTCGCCTTTCTTATTCCGAACCGATGCCGGAATACGAAGCATTCCTACGTCGTGCAGGAGGGCGCCGGATGCGAGTTGCAGCAGTTTGTGCTGGACCATATTCAGATTCCGGCCAACCAACGTCGCGAGCACCGAACAGTTCAGCGCATTCTCAATGAATCCGGACTCACCCTGCAACCCGTACAGAATAAGTTCTACGACCTCATTCTGCCGCTCTTCAAGAAGTCTGAGGAGCCGATCAACCAGGTCGTCAACTTCCACCGACGTCACGGGTTCTTTGTTCTGAATGGCGGTAAAGACCTGCTGAAGCTCGCCGGCAAGGCTGCTGTAGGCCTGCATCACTTCTTGCTGGTCCGGAGCGCTGAATGCTTGTTGGAGGAACGCATTCTTCTTCGCCGAAGGCAACTCCTTCATCGGTTTGCCCTCGGTTCTCACATGCGAGATTCCCCATTTCTTCAGTCGATCGATATCCTTCTGCTTGATCTCAATGTTCTGCGGAACAAACAGGTTCTCGTCATCCACGTACACAGGTTTATCAAACCTGAATCCCGGTCTGAGATCACTCACTTTGACTAATCTTGGCGCCATTTACTTTCTGCTATAGATCGATTTGTCGGCAGACGAATCTGTTCTCCCTGTTGCGCGCCCTGTCCTCAGCACAAAGGCAAGCAACTCCGCGACCGCCCGGTAAAACGGTTCCGGAATGAAATCCCCCACCTCCAGGTAGAAAAGACCCTCAGCCAGAGTCTCCGCGGACACAATAGGCACACCAGATTGCTCGGCAAGCTCAACGAGCTTGACGGCCAGGTTTTCCTTGCCCTTTGCAACGACAAATGGGGCCGGGAGGTCCCCCTCATATCGCAGAGCGACGCTCTTCGCGGGTTTCATCAGACGCTGCTGTCCACCGAAGTCATTATATCCAGACCGTCGGATTGTGAAAAGCCATCGTCGGACCAAGGCAAGAGCGTAGCCTCATCAAACCTGATCCCCAGATCGCTCAATCGAGCGGCAAGCTCACCCAGCCCGGAAATCTCCCCCTTCGCTTCGGACTGCGAGAGGTGCACCACTCGCAAACCGGTCCCTGTCGGCCGCAAACCAAAAAGCCACCGCGATCCCCCGTTGGTCACAACAAGAACCGCCTCCCGAACGGACGGGAGGCTGCGGTCGGTGCCCAGCGCGTACCCCCGCGGAATCCTGATTCGCAATGATGCCTGCAAATCGGTACCGGGTACTTCTATCGGAATGATAACCCAGTGATCGCCCTCCCCCACCACATGATTGAATAGCTGAATTGGATGGTCCGCTTCGGCCGAGAGACGGAATGCTGCTCGGACATCACTTTCGTTCGGTTCACCCGATCGTCCGAACCCGTCGCCCTTTTCCCTGGAGCGCGCATCGGCGCCCGTATCACCTCCGCCGTCCGATTGCCCACGTCCACCGAGCGAACCGATCAATTCCCAGAGGTCGTCGTCAAAGAACAGTCCCTTTCGCTCCGCGAGCGCTTCCAGACGTGCGAGTTCCTTCGCATCCCGGCGTTGCCCCTTGGACGCGGAGAGGACTCTTCTGTATACGCGCTGAAGGTGATCCGGGAGAAGCGGAAGTCCGGTCCGGAGGAAGGCCCTCACAATTGCCTCGGATATTGCGTTGTCCGGCATACCGGCAGATCTGGCGATCTCCGGAGACATGACGGCACGTGAAACCTGGGACTCGAGTCGCAGGCTGAGTCGGCCTGCGATCTTCTGCGGCCGCACGATATACCATTCGCCCTTGCGCAGCGGAAACTGCGTCGTGGCGAGCACCCGGCGTCCGCCCAGACGCAGTACCACCGAGCCGCCGGCTCCCACCTCTTCCACGAAGACCCGCAGGGGAACCCCCCGGGCCAATGAGTTGAGACTGTTTTGTGACTGAGGGTGAATCTGCGCTGATTGTCCCGTGAACCGGGTGCCGGCTGCAGGATCAACCATGAGGGTGCTTAGCCCTCGTTCGATTCTTTGCGACGATTCCGCTTCTGAATGAGTTCTTTGACCTTGGCCCGCTTACCAACCCGATCTCGGATGTAGTAGAGCTTGCTGCGCCGCACTCTGCCGCGCCGCGTAACCTCAATCTTCTGGATGCGCGGGGAGTGAACCGGAAACACACGCTCTACGCCCACTCCGTACGAGAGCTTTCGGACGGTAACCGTCTGCCGAACTCCGCTGTTCTTTCTGGCAATAACCAGGCCTTCGTAGATCTGAACCCGCTCGTTGCTTCCCTCGACAATGGAGAAATGCACTTTCACTGTGTCGCCGATCCGAAAATTGTCTCTGCCCTCTTTCAGCTGATCTGCTTCAACTGCCTGTATCAAATCCATCTCTTCCTCCATCTCTTGTGAGCAACTCCGGCCGACGTTCGCGTGTACGTACGATGCTCTGTTCCCGACGCCACTCTCTGATCTGTTCGTGGTGACCGGACAGAAGAACGTCGGGGACGGAACGCCCGCGGAATGCCTCAGGTCTCGTGTAATGAGGATACTCCAGGAGGCCGTCAACGTGGCTCTCTTCCTGAAGTGATCCTGGCGTTATAACTCCCTCCAAGAGACGATAGACTGCGTCTACTATCACAATGGAGGCTATCTCACCAGAGGAGATAACGTAATCCCCAATGGTTACTTCCTCATGAACGTACAGATCGATGATCCTCTGGTCAATCCCCTCGTATCGCCCACAAATCAGCACGATCTCAGGAATTTCCGCCAACCGCGCGGCGTACTCCTGCGTGAACAACCTGCCGGCCGGTGACGGGTAGACCACCTTCTTGTCCATCGCCCCAACCGAATCAAGCGCGCGGGCCAGCGGTTCCGGTTTCAGCACCATCCCGTAGCCACCGCCATATGGGGCATCGTCACAGGTTCGATGCCGGTCGGTCGCAAAGTCCCGGATATTTACGACGTTGTACCCAACGAGCTCCCGATCCACCGCTTTCGCCATGACGCTCGACCGGAAGTAGCTCTCCACCATCTCCGGAAACAAGGTCAGCACCGTGAATTTCACTCCAGCACCGTCCCGTCGCGCAATTCAATCTGCCCGGCAACCACGTTCGCCTCGCCGAAGAATCGGTCGGCAAACGGAATCAACGGTTTCCCTCCGTCCGGCAGTGTGACCTCAAGCAGAGCATGCGCGCTTGACTCCAAAACAGCCGTAACACGACCAATCGATTCCCCGTCGAGAGTCACAATGAGGCCCTCCAGGTCACCGTAGTAGTACTCACCGGCTTCCAGTCGTGCGGCATCCTTTCGACCGACCACAATCTCCGCCCCGCGCAGCTTCGCCGCATCCTCCGGTGTATCCACGCCTTCAAGCTTCATCAGGACCGCCTGATGCGTGGTACGTACCGATTCAACGCGAAACGACTCCGGGCCGGACACACGTCTGAGGTCTACGACACGGAGTGCTGTGAAGTGTGCCGTCTCGCCGGAGAGGCTCTCCACTTTGATCTCACCGGCCGTTCCGAACGCAGAGCGCACCCGACCGATGACGAGTTCATCCTTCACCGATCAGTCGAGAATCTCAAGCACCACGCGCTTGCCGGTCTTCGTAGAAGCAGCGCTCAGTATTGTTCGAAGCGCCTTCGCAATCCGCCCGTGCTTGCCAATCACCTTACCGATGTCCGGACCCGCAACTTTCAACTCCAGGATGGTAGATTTCTCGCCCTCGATCATGTTGACCTCTACCTCGTCCGGCTCGTCCACCAACGCTCTCGCTACGTACAAAACGAGTTCTTTTTCCATAAGTGACCCCTTCAGTGACTCTTTGGGCTATGCCCGGAATACGAACGTTTTCTACTTGACGGTGATGTTCTTCTTGTTCAGAAGCCTCTTCACCGTGTCACTCGGTTGAGCACCCTTCGAGAGCCAGTCGCGGATTCGATCCTCTTGTAGCTCAATTTGCCGGCCCTCGGGAGAAATAGGATGGTATAGCCCTACTTCTTCGAGCGGCCGCCCATCACGTGGTGCACGCGAGTCCATCACCACAACCCGATAGTACGGGCGCATCTTGGAACCAAATCTCTTCAGCCGAATTCGTACACTCATTCCTTACCTCCACAATTCCAATTACACCCCACCCAGTTGAGACATCACCCGGGCCTGGTATTTCTTGTTCTTTGTCATTTTCTTCATCATCAGTCGCGTTTTCTCGAACTTCTTCAGTAACCGATTCACAGCATAAACGCTCGTGCCGCTTCCCTTGGCTATTCGCGTTCGGCGCGGTGGGCCGATAATGCGATGGTTCTTTCTCTCCCCGATCGTCATCGAAAGAATAATCGCTTCTTCATGCTTCATTTCTTTTTCATCGAGGTCCTCTTCACTCACGCGACCCTTCATTCCCGGAATCATCTCCAGGATCGATTCAACACTTCCCATCTTTCGCATCCGCTGGAACTGGGCTAGATAGTCCTCCAGTGTGAAGCTCGCACCGGCCATCTTCGCCTGCAGTTCAAGCGCCTCTGCCTCAGTGATTGTCTCCTGCGCCTTTTCGACGAGAGAAACCACATCTCCCATCCCGAGTACCCGCGAAGCTATTCGCTCCGGGTAGAAGGGTTCGAGATCCTCAATCTTCTCACCCACACCGACAAACTTTATCGGTTTCCCGGTAATGCTCTTCAGGCTGAGCGCGGCACCCCCGCGGGCGTCCGAGTCAAACTTCGTCAGAATGACCCCGCTGAGCCCAATCCGCTCATCAAACGCCTTGGCAACGTCCACCGCGCTCTGACCGGTCATCGAATCCGCAACGAGAAGCGCCTCCACCGGTTTCGCCGCTGCGTAGATACGTTCCAGCTCCTTCATCAACGGCTCATCGACCTGCAGTCGGCCTGCCGTGTCGACTATGACTACGTTGCGCTGTTCCTTGCGGGCAATCGCAAGGCCACGCTTCACCACTCCAATCGGGTCGGTCCGACCGGGCTCGCTGTGCACCGGCAACCCGATCTGATTGCCCAGTTGCACGAGTTGGTCAACCGCCGCCGGCCTGACCAGGTCGGCCGCAATCAGCATCGGTCGCCGGCCCTCACTCGCCAATCGTTTTGCGAGCTTTGCAGCGGTGGTGGTCTTGCCTGACCCCTGAAGTCCCAGAAGCAGAATGACCGACTGTGTATCCGGACCCTTCAGTTCAAGATCCTGCCGACTGTCACCCAGAAACTGAACGAGCTTGTCGTATACAATCTTGACAAATTGCTGACCCGGCGAAACCGACTTCAGCACCTGCTGACCGGTTGCTTCCTCAATCGTTTGATTGACAAACCGACGAACGACGCGCAAATGAACATCAGCCTCCAGAAGAGCGAGTTTGATCTCTTCTACGGCCTCCTGGACGTTCTTATCGCTTATAGACGCCTTACCTGACAACTGGCGGGCAATCTGTGTCAGCTTGTCTGATAATCGTTCGAGCATTGCGCTGCGCTCGCCTCCATGGTCCGGTCAGCCCGGAGTCAATCCCCATATATAGCGACACAGCAAGTCTGCTGTCAATACGAGCATGTGTTTCGACCGCTGAACTACCGAATTTCGAAGTAATGTCGGTTCAGATACTCAATTTGAGCAGCGCTCTCGTCCCAGTACCTCGAGAGAGGATAGTGCTCAATCACCGATGCGTACAGATCTCGCGCCCGCCGCAGATCCCTCGCCGGACCGGGCATCTCGAGGATTTGAGCGAGCCGGAAGTAAACGGCATCCAGCCCGTCTAAACGGCCGCCCAACTCACTCAGTTCTCCGTAGTAGGCGGACGCATTGGCGTAGAGTCCTGCCGCGTCGGCCGCCTCCGCAGCGTCCAGCAGGCGCACATCATCCAGTTCCCCGGCCAGGCGGAGTTCTTCCACCGCCACCTCAAGAACCCGCGCATCCACAGGAGCAGCTTGCCCAACCGCAAGATCAAAGAGGCTTTCGCGTGCCGGCTGCGCATCGGCACCGCCGGCGGCAATGACCTTCTGCCAGTATTCCACGGCCACGGGCATGTTTCCGCTCAGCGAAGCCGCCACCGCCGTCTCTCGCCACTCGGCCGGGCCATCAACCGGCATTTCCGTCGCAACGGTCGATGGTCCCGCAGACGACACTTCCGACACCGGTGCCGGCACAGACTCGCTCGCCTCAAGTGCAACAGGCGACGCATCCACCTGGAGCCGTTCATTGGTGATCTCCCCGGTCACCGAGTCCTGCCGTTGAAACCACAGGCCGTAATCGCCACTCTCGGAGAACTGGAACACAAACTCCTGATCCCCTGTCACACTCCTCGTCGTCAAGAGATCCGCGATGCCAACCCCGTATTCTCGCCCAACATAGAGCCAACCACTGCCCGGAAGGGTGATGACGACGTCGGACCCCTGATCCACCGTCGCGCTTCGCTGCAGCCAGTCACTTTCAGGCGGCAGCTCCGTAAGTGCTCCATCATCGGCTTCAAGCGGCACAACCACGTGAGGGACGGCGGAACGTGCGGTACCCACATCCGGTCGGGCAGATTGTCTACCAATCACGCCAAACGCTGCGGATGTCCGCTCCGGGAACGGTTCTTCGCGTTCGGGTTCATCGGCGACTCCGCCTTCATCCACCGACGGTATGGTGACTACTGCCGGCATCGGAGGCGGCTGATCCGCGGACTTCGGCGTGATCGGTAACGCAGGATGAATCAACGGTAACCCGGAGATCGCATCCGACGAGCTCGGGGGATACTGCAGCGGGAGATCATCGGAGATTCGCGGGACCGGAAGGACGAGCCATCCAGTGTCCGCCGACAAATGGAATTCCCCCGCAATCGC
>DAOWMR010000377.1 GCA_030642995.1 Spirochaetales bacterium | reverse complement strand
CTCACCGACCGAGCCCATGAATCGATATCGCTGACGGTAGGTCGCGTCACTCGGCACGACGGCGTCCGGGTCACCAAAGAAGAACCCGGTGGAGAACTCACGGTGGCTGACGTTGTACAATTCGTCGATAAACGGTCGGGATGACTCGGGATCTGATCCGGCGGCCAGCCGATCCAGCTCTTTCCGGTATGCCCTCGTCACGATGGCGGCGTAGTAGGCCGATTTCACTCGTCCTTCGATCTTCAGCGCATCGGCCCCGGCATCCCTGAGGGCGGCAAGATGATCGATCATGCAGAGATCCTTGGAGGACAGAATGGTCGTGAAACCGGCCCCCTCTTCCACGGGGAGGTACTCCCCGGGCCGTTGGGCTTCTTCAATGGCGAGGCGGTAGTTCCAGCGGCAACTGTGGGCGCAGTCGCCGCGATTGCCGCTCCTCCCCGTCGTCCAGGCACTCAGCAGGCACCGCCCGGAGTAGGCAAGGCACATGGCGCCGTGAACGAACAGTTCCAGCTCCACCTCGGGGACCGCGTGTTTGATGGCATCAATTTCCTTCAGGGAGAGCTCGCGTGCCGGTACGATCCGAGTGAATCCCAAATCACGATAGAGTCGGGCTGCCTCACTGTTCGTACAGTTAGCCTGTGTGGAGAGGTGGAGTTCCATGCCCGGCATTGAGCGCCGGATGAGCGGGAGCACACCGATATCACTGATTATCAGGGCATCAAGAGGGAGCGCTGCGATCGAGTCGATCTGTTCCTCCAGGCGGGCAAGATCCCGTTCCTGAAAGTAGATGTTCAACGTTCCGTACAGCTTCCGCCGGCCCTTGATGCGGCTGAGTTCCGCCGCAAGCTCGGACGGATCGTCGGGATCAACGTTGTCGGCTCGTTGGCGGAGCGAGAAATCTCCCAGGCCGATGTATGCGGCGTCGGCGCCGTAGCGGTATACTGTCCCGAGTTTTTCAGTGTTACCAGCCGGAGAGAGTAACTCCATTGACCAAAACTGAACGATCCAATGGTACACTGTCAAGGAGAGAGGAAAGCCCATGCGTTCTGTTGTTTCATTGATGATCGTCCTGCTCTGTGCCGTCGGCATCGCTCCTGCACAAGAGACCACGCAAGGCGCGGGGGCCGCGCTCGACGGCGGGCCTTCAATTTCGGTGATCCAGGGGGCCGGTCACGTATCGCAGTTCCGGCGCGAGAACGTTGAGGGCGTCGCCGGGATCGTGACCGCGGTTGGACTTGGGAACGGATTCTACATGGAGAGTCCACAGCCCGACGCGGACCCGGCCACCAGTGAAGGGATCTACGTGGAGGGCTACCGTCTGCCGGTGCTTTTCCCGGGTGATCTGGTTCACGTATCGGGGAGAGTGGCCGAGGAGTATCCAGGCGGTCCTTCGTCGGGCAGTCTTCCGATTACCAAGATCACACGCGCCCGGGTTGACGTGATCAGTCACGGTCACGTTCTGCCGGACCTCGTCGTGATCGGAGCCGGTGGACGAGCTGTACCGGACCGAATCATCATTGACGATGCAGACGGTCTTGCCGAGGAGAGTCCCTTTGACCCGGAAAACGACGCGCTCGATTTCTATGAGAGCCTCGAGAATATGCGGGTACAGGTGAACAACGCCGTTTCCGTGGGGACCGTCCACACTGTGTACGGCGAGATCTGGGTGCTGTCCGACGGCGGCGTCGGCGCATCTGAACGGACGCCTCGTGGCGGGATAGTGGTGCGTGAGGGTGACTTCAACCCCGAGCGCATCCTGATTGATTACATCGAGGACTTCCCGATCTACACGCAGGATCCGGTGGTGCTCCCCGTTGTCGGAGATGAGTTCACCGGTCCGATCACCGGGATCATGAGCTACTCCTATGGCAACTTCAAGATCCGACCGCTGGCCCAACTCCCTCCGGTCACGCCTCGAAGGTTGCCGCGCGAGTCGGTTGAGCCGGCCAATGATCCCGCAGTGCTCTCACTTGCCGCATTCAACGTTTACAATCTCTCTCCGCGGAATGAAGCCGCGAAGTTCCGGGACCTTGCCGAGACGATTGTCGATGGGCTTGCGGCGCCGGATATTGTCGTCCTGTCCGAGGTTCAGGACGGCGACGGTGCTCGGCAGGCCGGTCCCCCCTCTTCCGAGCTCACGATTGGGCAACTCCTTGAATCGATTTCGGACGCGGGCGGACCGGCGGACTACCGATACACGGATATTTCGCCCGAGGTGAATCGCGACGGAGGAGAGCCCGGCGGGAATATTCGGGTTGGGTTCCTCTACCGTTCCGACCGGGTGGAGCTTGTTAATCGACCCGGTGGCGATGCGACAACGGCGGCGACTATCCGCGCCGAGGACGGAAAAGCTGCGCTGTACCCGAGCCCTGCGAGAATTGCTCCGACCGACCGTGCTTTTGCCGGCTCCCGCAAGCCGCTTGTTGTAGAATTCCGTTTCCGGGGAGAGACCGTGTTCGTCATCGGCAACCACTTCAACTCCAAGGGAGGCGATAGCTACCTGTTTGGTCACGTGCAGCCGCCTAATTTCCATTCGGAGGTCCAGCGGACGGCTCAGGCGGAAGTTGTCAGGCAATTCGTGGAGGAAATACTCGCCGTTGACCCGACAGCACTCGTTGTTGTGGCGGGCGATCTGAACGACTTTGTCTTCACGCCGCCCATTCGGGCGCTCGGGGGGGCTGATCACGTGCTGCTGAATCTTGCCGAGGAGCTTCTCCCGGAGAGTGAAATCTATAGCTACATCTACGAAGGAAACTCACAGGTCCTGGATCACATACTGGTCAGCCGACCCCTCTTTGAGCGGTCGGAACCGACGGTGCAATTCGTCCACCGCTACGCGGAGTACCTGTATGAAGATAGGCACAGCGACCATGACCCGATCCTTGCCCGGTTCCGGCTGGAATAGACCGACAACAACGGCAGGCGTTAAGCCGGTGATGTTCCTTGTTGGCTGGTTAGCCCACGCAGAGGGGAATATTGATCTCCGCGGGCCGGAGCCCTCCGTGGACACCGATGTGGTTGATCGGATCTGAGCCCGGCGGCAGGTATTCGAGCCGAGTCGGCTGGACGGCAATTCCAACGTACTGCCCGAGATGCATCCTTGCGGCGTCGGAGAGCGGTTTCGGACCGTAGAGGTCAAGTCCCGCCAATTCGTCCGGTCTGTGGAGCGTGTAGTATTTGGCTGCGTCTGTGCGGTGGAATTCCTCGAGGAAAGCTTCATCATGGCCCGGCTTCACGTGGAAGACAGGCGTGGTGTCCTCGCCGGACTGTCCGCCGAGCAGATGCGTACAGACAGAATCCTCGTCTTGCCATGTGAAGTGGCGTTCAGGCGGCACATCGACGAGTCCGTGATCTGCAGTAACAATCATGCGTACTGTATGGGGCAGGATGTCGCGAAT
>DAOWMR010000127.1 GCA_030642995.1 Spirochaetales bacterium | reverse complement strand
GGGCAATCCACTCAAAGCGGCCGTGGAAGTTCTGGCCGCCGGTGAAGATGTTCGGGGTCGGGATCCCGCGCTCCGACAGGCGGGCGCCATCTGTTCCACCGCGGATTTGATTCACCACCGGTTCCCTCCCGGTTTGGCGAATGGCGGTTTTCACGTGTTCGATCACCTCCGGATATTCGCCAAGTACCTCGGCCATGTTGAGATACTGACGATGGATGTCCACGGAGACTGTTCCTCCGGGAAAGGCGCCCTCAACGAGTTGCGCCACGGTGTCCAGGTAGCTCACCCGCCGCTGGGCAATCGACATGTCAAAATCCCTGACGGTCACGGTTACCGTGGCGCTTGAGAAGCCACCCGATATTTCGGTCGGGCAGTAGAAACCGTAACGTGCGTCGGTGGCCTCGGGGCTCTCGGATCTCGGCAGCAGCGAGACGAACTGTGCCGCCATGGCGGCGGCGTTCGCGAGTTTTCCGCGCGCACTGCCTGGGTGGATCACGTAACCGGTGAAGGTCACTGTGGCCTTGAACGCATTGAAACACTCGGTCTCGACCGAACCTTCGTCGGTGCCGTCCAGCGTGAAACAGAACTTCGATCGGAGCTGAGCTTGAGGAAACTCGTCCATGCCCCGCCCGGTCTCTTCGTCGGGCGTGAAGATGATCTCGATTGGGGGACGGAGGATCTCGGGGTGTTCAATCAAATAGCGCACCGCCGTCATGATCTCGGCAATACCGGCCTTATCGTCGGAGCCGAGGAGCGTTAATCCGTCGGTCGTGATGATGGTCTCGCCTTTGTACCTGCGAAGCATTGGATATTCGTCGGGGTCGAGCACATAGTCCTGACCGAGATTGATCTTGCCACCGTCGTATTGCTCGTGTACCTGAGGTCGGACATTCTCGCCGGAGAGCTCCGACGCGGTATCGAGGTGGGCCATGAGGCCGATGGGCGTCCCGACGGCGGTCCCCGGCAGCCGGGCGATCAGGTAGCACCGCTCGTCGAGGGAAACGTCGGTCACTCCCATGGCGTTCAGCTCGGATTCCAACTGCCGGGCCAGGTCAAACTGACGGTCGGTTGAAGGCGTGGACGGCACGTGAGGGTCGGAAGTCGTGTGTATTCTCGCGTAGCTCTGAAATCGATCCAGAAGATCGGCCTCAAACCACGACCGATCGACATCAATTCCCTGGAGAGAAGCATTTGTTGAATTCATCGCACGAACATACGTCGGAGGGCGGGCGCGGTCAATTCCGTCCTGTGACTTGCCACCGTGTACACGGGTCCCGAACGGCCACGCACTCGTAGCTTTCGACCATATATGCTACATTTCTGTAGCAGTGTGATTCATACAGTACATTTTGGTAGGCCTTCTCAATCTTCCACTTGGCTACGATTCTACTAACTTGATTACCCACAAAGAAATGCGACACAAAGAACAAATGGCACGGTTTGTGCATTATCTTAGTCACTACAACGCTCGCACGCGGATGAGGTGTGTGCGGCTGAACAAGGGAGCAATGATGAGTGACATTACAACTGCAGCAGACGTTCTTTCTCTGATGAAACAGGAGAAGGTCCAGATGGTGGACCTTCGCTTCATGGATTTTCCGGGAATGTGGCAGCACTTCTCCATTCCGGCGAGCGCCCTGGATGCGGATTCGTTTGAAGAAGGCCTCGGATTTGACGGCTCGAGCATCCGAGGATGGCAGACCATCAATGAATCCGACATGCTCGTGAAGCCGGTGCCGGAAACCGCCTTCATAGACCCGTTCATGGTTCACAAGACAATCGTCCTGACCTGTAACATATGTGACCCGATCACCGGCGAAGACTACACCCGTGATCCTCGGAACATCGCCCGCAAGGCGGAGGCCTATCTCAAGTCCTCCGGCGTCGGAGACACTGCGTTCATCGGACCCGAAGCGGAGTTCTTCATCTTCGACGATGTTCGGTTTGATCAGAATGAACATGAGGGCTACTATCACATTGATTCGGTGGAAGGTCGATGGAACACCGGGCGCGTGGAGAACCCCAATCTGGGCTACAAGCCGCGCTACAAGGAAGGGTACTTCCCCGTGCCTCCTATCGACAGCCTGCAGGATATTCGAAGTGAGATGGTTCTCCTCCTCGAGGAGATCGGCATTCCCGTCGAGGCTCAACACCACGAGGTGGCCACCGGCGGTCAGTGCGAAATCGATATGCGATTTGAATCGCTCGTGCAGATGGCGGACAACCTGCTCAAGTACAAGTATATCGTCAAGAACGTGGCCCGCCGGCACAACAAGACCGTCACCTTTATGCCCAAGCCAATCTGGAATGACAACGGCAGCGGCATGCACGTTCATCTGAGCATCTGGAAGGGAGACAAGAACATCTTCTTCGGTGACGGGTACGCCGGCCTCTCGGAGACCGCACTGTGGGCGATTGGAGGCATTTTAAAGCATGCACCCGCGATACTGGCCTTCACCAACCCGACCACCAACAGTTACAAGCGACTGGTACCCGGTTTTGAGGCCCCGGTGAACCTTGCGTACAGCAGTCGGAATCGCAGTGCATCGGTGCGGATTCCCATGTACTCGCACAGCGAGAAGGCCAAGCGGTTTGAGTTCCGCTGCCCGGATGCAAGCTCCAACCCCTACCTCGGCTTCTCGGCCATGCTGATGGCGACGATCGACGGAATCCAGAACAAGATTGATCCCGGCGAGCCGCTGGACAAGGATATCTACGATCTCCCGCCGGAGGAACTGGCCAAGGTGCCGACCACGCCCGGCACGCTCCGAGACGCGCTGAACGCTCTGGATGCCGACCACGACTTCCTCCTGCGCGGAGATGTCTTCACTCCGGACGTGATCGAGACCTGGATCGACTACAAGATGGAGAACGAGGTGAAGGCGTTGGACCTCCGTCCCCACCCGTGGGAATACGCACTGTACTACGACATCTAGCGTGATATCATAGGGGACGGAGGATACACATGAGACGAATACTCATTCTGACAATTGTGGCGCTGCTGTTTGTACCGGTCGCGCTCATAGCACAGACGACAGATATTGATTTTGCAGACCTTGAAGCAGATATCCAGGCCTTCGCAGATGGCGTGGCGTCCAGCCTGCCGCTGAACGCTTCTGTTGGACTGAACTGGTCCGACGCCTATATTGGGCAGTTCCCCCACTTCGGCGTGGGACTGACCGTTGGCGCGAGCACCATTCCGTTTGACGCGGCGACACCGGTTCTGGAGGGGCTCGGTCTGACAGATCTAGCCACCAACCCGGACCTCGCGCCGCTGTTGCAGTTCGGCATGCCTTTGCCGGCGTATGCGGCCGAGGCACGGATTGGTGGATTCATCATCCCGTTTGACGTGGGGGTCAAGATAGGCATCATGCCACCGGACTGGAGTCCGGGAGATGCCTTCCCGAGCATAGCCGCTCTCCAGAATCTGGAGATGGACTACATGAATCTGGGATTTGACGTTCGCATGCCGGTGATTGAAGAGCGCGGGCTGATTCCTGAAGTCTCGATTGGTGGCGGATACAACTACCTGCGAGCCAACATCGGATTGGTCGGAATCCTCGGCGGCGACCTCAACATCGGCACCTTCGAGCACCCGGACCCGAACAACGATCAGACTTGGACCGTCAGTATGACTGACCCGACCGTTAACTACGAGTGGTCGGCGAACGTCATCGATCTCAAAGCTCAGGTCAGCAAGGGCCTTCTCTTCTTCCGCCCGTACGCGGGTGTAGGAGCATCAGTCGGGTTTGGTCGTGCCGGCAGCGGGTTCGAATCAACCCTGGAGGGAATCAGCGAGGCTGAGATTGCCGAGATCAACGAGGCGGCCGCGCTGCTTGGCTCCGACGAAGTGATTCCCGAACTCTCGGGCACCAGCTTCTACCTGAGCGCACCGATGACCGGTGGATGGTCGTTCCGGGCATTTGGCGGCGTGAGCATCAATCTGCTCATTGTGAAGCTTGATATCAACGCGATGTATGATTTCCTTGCCGGAAATTACGGAGCAACCGTAGGATTGCGCGTTCAGCTCTAGAATCTCTCACTGACGCATGAACGAGCAGAGTTCGTCCCGGCGGCGGCAACCCGCCGTGACGAGCACAATGTTTGGTCTCGGGAGTCTTCCTCCTTCTCCCGAGGCCTTTTTGCGCTCAACCGGCCGCAGGATAGCTACTGAGGAGGCGGGTCGTCGGAGGCATCGCCCGGCGGCGGGTTGTCATCGGCGTCATCGAACAAACCCTCGATCAAGTCGCTTCCCAACGACCCCGGGTCCCCTATCTTCTTCAGCCCATCCAGCAGGTCGGTCAGCTCAACGATCTCCTCGAGCACCAGGAGTCTGATGAACTGCTCGTGGGCGGGGGAGAGGTTGATGGCCAGGCCTTCCTCTTCCTGAACAACCGTAAAAACGATGTCATCCTTGCGGACGCGGTAGATGTGCCGATCAAAGTCCACCCTGGTGACGAAGAACTCCTCCGATCGAAAAGCGTTCAGGATGCGCCTGCGCATGAAGGCCGCGATCTGCCCTCCCGGCAATGGGATCCGGATCTGCCGCGCGAGATCCTGCCCGGCAACCACCTTGACTTCGCGCTTGTAGCCGGTGCCTCCCCTGAAACTGACGACGAGCATAGGCGGGGCAATAATTGTTGAGATGAGAAGGGTCATGATGGCGACGCCAAAGAGATCCTGGCCAATCACTCCTGCCGAGAGACCAATACCCGCGACGATGAGCGTGACCTCGCCGCGCGGCAGCATTCCGGCGCCAATCCGCAGAGCCCCGCGCAGATTGAAGCCGGTCAGCAGGGCGGGCACGCCGGCGCCGAGGAGCTTACCTGCCATGGCGAGCAGGCTGAACACAATCCCGAAAAACAGCACCGGAGGAAGAACTGAGAAGTCCACCAGCATCCCCATCACACAGAAGAACGTGGGAACGATATAGGAAGAAATCCCGTGCATCTGTTCCTGTATCTCATGCGCCACGTCGGTCCGGCTCAGTGCGAGGCCCGTGACATAAGCGCCGATGATCATGGCAAGCCCAGCCATCTCGGAGAGCCCTGCAAACAGGAGCGCCAGACCAAGAGCAACGCCGGCCACCATCTCAATGGAATGGAAGCGTTTCAGTTCTTTCGTGATTCGCGGTGCAACCAGAATTCCAATCACCGTAAACCCGAGCCAGAAGCCAAGCGCCTTTGCAGCAATGATCCCGATACGTGCCCAATCAACGCCGACCTGTCCGGCCCCCACGTCCGCCCCGCTCACTTTGGCTATGCCGACGACCACAGCAAGGATGATGATGCCAACGACATCGTCCAGGACGGCCGCGGCGAGAATGGTCACTCCTTCGGGCGAGGACATCTTCCGACGCTCGGACAGGATACGTGCGGTGATCCCGACCGAAGTAGCCGTTGAAAGGGTGCCCAGAAAGAGCGCCGCCGGATCCATGAGCGATGTCACCGAGGGCAGGAAGAGATAGGCAGCGAGCGTGCCGAGGGAGAATGACGCAACCACACCCCCAAGCCCAACGGCGGTTCCAACGCCGGAGAATCGCAGGAAGGTGGGCAGGTCGGTCTCGAGACCTGCAATGAACAGGAGGCCGATGGAGGCGAAGACCGCAAATCCGTAGAGCTCCGGGCTCACCGGCAGCGTTCCTTCAACGAGTGGGAAGAGTGATCCTTCCAGGCCGGGAAGGTGGATGGCTCCGAGGGCGTAGGGACCAATGATCATCCCGGCGGCAAGCTCGCCGAGAACACGGGGCTGCTTCAGATACCGTTCGACAAGATACCCGAAAATCTTTGCACTGATGAGGATCACCGCAAGCTGAAGAACGAGAAGGGTCATCTTGTGAGTCATTGAATGCCTCTCAACCGGCTCGTGCCGGTCTATGATATCAAAATACGCAACAATTCCTGGGATGTTGAAGCTTGCAGCATGGTCTCGCGCCTTTCTTTGCTTCGGAGCAACTCACTGACTTCCGCAAGGAACTGGATATGGGGACCCGTTCGATTCTTGGGTGACAATGTCATAATGAATATGCGGGCGGGTTGGCCGTCCAGCGATCCGAAATCGATCCCGACCCGGCTGACCGCTACACAGGCAATCAACGCGTCGACAGCCTCCGTCTTGCCATGCGGGATTGCAATTCCGTGCTGCATCCCGGTGGACATTTTTCGTTCCCGTTCGAGCAGAGCGGTACGAGCGGCTTCCTCGTCCTTCACTTTTCCTGTTGCGACGAGAATCCCAAGCATCTCGTCAATGACGTCTGCTTTCGTCTTGCTCGACAACTGCGGTCTGACAACGTCCGGGCCGAGCACCTTCTGCAAGTTCATACGACGCTACATTAGGAATCGGTCCAATCCGTGTCAATAGAACCTGCGCATCTGATACCATGGAATGCGTGGCATCCATTGGTGAGTTGAATCAGTCCGACCTCCACGAGGAGCTGAAACGCCTGTACTGCGGTCGTGACGGTGAGGCCGAGGTGGAGGTTGACGGGTTCGTGGTAGATGTTCGTCTGCCGACTGAAATTATCGAGATACAGACCCGCCACGTCGGCAAACTCAGACGCAAACTCGAGAAGCTCAGCGCCGGCCACCGCGTCCGACTCGTACACCCGATCGCCGCATCCAAGTACATCGAACGGGTTGATGGGGACGGAGGAACTCTGTCCAGAAGACGCTCGCCGAAGCGTGGCCGCGTGGAAGACGCCTTTCGGGAGATCTCGAGCATCGCAGACATCCTGCCCAATCCGAACGTCACGATTGAAGTCGTGCTCGTGGAGGTGACCGAATTGCGGCGCGACGACGGCCGGGGAAGCTGGCGACGGAAGGGTGTCAGCATAGTCGGCCGGAGGCTGGACGGCATCGTGGAGCGTTACGAGCTGCGATTGGCCGAAGACTACCTGGAACTGCTCCCCGGCAATCTTCCAGAACCATTCACCAACCGGGACATTGTTGCCGTCGCAGGCCTCACGTACCGGGCTGCCCAATCGATGACCAGCAGTCTGCGGAAAATGGGCCTCATTTCCATCACCAACAAGCGTGGCCGCGAACTCCTGTATCGACGGAGCTGAAATCTGCGGCGTGCCGACTCACGCTATTCCCGCAACAGCTCGAGAACGTCGGCAGGCGACCTGGAGGAAATGAGCGCCCGGAGAAACGCTTCAGAGCGGCTCAGCCGAGCAATCTCGGCGAGCGCCTCAATGTGCGGCCCGGACTGTTCTGGTGGAGCCAGCAAGAGAAAAAACAGCTTGCTGGGCCGACCATCCATTGCGCCGAACTCAATTCCGTCCGGCGATATTCCAATCGCAATGGTCAGAGTTTCCACGGCGTCGGTTTTCGCGTGCGGCACCGCAATCCCGTACTCAAGTCCCGTACTCCCCTGACTCTCCCTCTCAAGCAGAGCATTGTACGCCCGATCCTTGTCGGACAGCTTGCCGGCGTCGGCGAGAATATCCAGCAGTTCCCGAATAACTTCGGCCTTCGTGCTGTGTTCAAGTGGGACTTTGACGACATCCTCACTAATTTGATC
>DAOWMR010000008.1 GCA_030642995.1 Spirochaetales bacterium | reverse complement strand
CCAGATCGACAGTTGACATTATGAACGCAATAGAATACAATTGAATACAGAGGTCGCTATGTCGAAAACAGTAACGATTCGCCTCGATGAAGACACCTATCAGATGATTCGCCATGCGGCAGAGGGTCAATTGCGGAGCATCTCCAACTTCATCGAGTATGCCACGGTCTCATACCTCACCGAGGAAGCCTTCGTCTCGGACGATGAGATGTCTGAGATCCTTTCGGACCCGGACTTGACGGCCTCTCTCAAGAAGGCTCGCTCGGACGTCGCCGGCAAACGGTATCAGGTTGTCGAGTAAGTACGGAATCGCAGAGACCGACACATTTCGTAAGGTCATTCGCAAGAATAAGGCCTTCGACGCTCTGTACGGGAGAATCGGTGAGGTCGTGTACCCGGTGCTTCGTCGCGAGCCGCACTTCGGGCCGAACATCAAGCGACTGAAGGGTGAGTTCAGCGATTTCTACCGCTACAGAGTCGGGGAATACCGATTGTTTTACACAATCAACGAGCAAGATCTCGTGGTGATTGTCGCAGATCTTCGAAGCAGGCAGCAGGCGTACCGCAAGCGGTAGGCTCTCCAAACACATATCGAGGTCGCTTCGGCGGTCTAAAACATCATCCAACGCGTTTGTCCGGCAGGAACCGCTCACTCTTTGCCGATGTCGGTAATCACCGCATCCCACACGTCGTCGAGGTATTCGTTCGCGCCTTCCGGCTCCCGCGGCCACAGTACGTCTGCCAACTCATCGTGCACGTAGTCGGTCTCGGGATAGAGCGAATCCACAAGGAGAGTGATATGAAGCGGTATTGGCCCTTCCGGAAGCGGGTGAGGGCGAACGAGCAACAGCGTCCCCACGGCGACGGCGAGTACGGCCGCCGCTGCTGCGGTTCGCGGAACCCAGGTCCGGAGTATTCTACTCTGTGGTGTTCGACGAGGTTCGGCGGCGCCCTGGAGGATGGCGTCCACGTCCACCGGGGGGAGTGCAGCCGCGGTGGTCTCCGCGTCGGAGGCAGCGTCGCGCATGAGCGACGTCACGAGGCTCTGTTCACGATCGTTTGTGTCAGTGCTCATATCCGAGCTCCTTGAGGGCTTTTGCGACCTTCGCCCTACTCCTGGCCAGGCGACTCTTGACCGTGCCCGCCGGCAGCCCGGTGAGCGCGGCGAGTTCGCCAATTCCCTGACCTTCGCCGTCCTTCAGATGGAGGAGCATCTGATCCTCCGGCCGAAGGCCCCGCATTGCGTTTCTCAGCATCGTTCTCCGCTCGCTGTCCATGAGCGCCTCCTCCGGTCCCTTCAGGCGTCCGGCTGAATTGTCAGGCTCAAAGAGCGGGACCACGCGTTTGCCGTATCGATTTGTGCTCCGGATGAGATCCAGGATGCGATTTCGCGCCAGGCGATAGAAGAAGGTGGAGAACTTGGACTGCCCGCGGAACTGTCCCAGCCGCCGTACGAGCGCAATGAACACCTCCTGCTCCGCGTCGAGCACCATTGCCTCATCCGCGCCGATAAGCGTCACCACCATCCTCCTCAGTCGGGGTGCGTACCGCAGTATCAGGGTCTCGACGGCGGCGCGATCTCCCGATTGTGCATATGCCGCCACCAACTCTTCGTCGGTGGGCGTTTGTGCGTCGGCTGCCGAGCCGACCGAGAGTTCAGCCACGGGCGTTGCTACAGTTGTTCCCGAATGACGCGCTGCAGTTCCAGGTACAGTTGCTGGAGTTCCTGGTACTGTCGACGAATGTCCTCATCCGAGAGAACCTCGTTGCGACGATTCTGAACCAGGTCAGTCAGTTCGCGCTGCTTCTCCGCAATCGCCTGCTGCAACTGCCGCAACCGCTGGGATGCTTGCTCGGCCGTGTCGCCGGCAATCTGATCCCTTCTGGCGCGAACAGCCTGAACGATCCGGGCCCAACGTTCAGCGCCCACGATCTGCCGGATCGCGATTTCTCGCTTGATCTCGATCATTCTGATCTCAACCTCGATCTCCGCAGCCTCCCGAAGATTGCGCTCAACAAGGCGCATGTTCGGGTCCTCGTCCAGAAGGAGTCGCGCCAACTCCGCCTTCTTGATCCCCTGGTCAGCCCGGTAGCGGACGATCCCAGCGCTCGCCTCCTCCTGGAGCAGAAGGATCTGCTGGATCTCGTCCGGAGTGAGTCCGATGAGCTCCAGACCCCGTTGGGTGTACGCCGGTGATGTCGTAGGCTGTTGGGAAAAGGCCAGGCTCGTGAGTAGTATCAACACCGTTGCAGCGATCAGTCGCTTCATATAGTTCCTCCGTTCGTTCCGTCACCTGTCAAATAGTCTTCTATTAGACGACAGTCAGGCGAATTCGGTTTCGGTGAATTGCTCTCTGTTCGCCGCTTCATCGTAACCTGTCCAGGATAGTCCCATTGTCTGAGAACCTCGAATACTCCGACGGCAACCGCGTTTGAGAGGTTGAGGCACCGCGCGTTCTCGCGGATTGGAATGCGCACGACCTCTCCAATCCCACCGCGAATGAGTTCCTCGGGAAGCCCTTCTGTTTCTTTCCCGAAAATCAGGTAGCTTTCGGCCGCATAGATGGCGGCGGTGTGAGTAACCGAGCCGCGGACACTGAACATGTAGAGATGGTTGCGCGTGTGACTCGCGAGGAATGAGGTGATCGAGTCATACTCGTGGACGGTGAGCAGATCCCAATAGTCAAGTCCGGCCCGACGCACCGAGGCGTCGTCAACACGAAATCCGAGCGGATGGACCAGGTGCAGGTCCGCGCCGACCGCGGCGCATGTTCGGGCGACATTGCCGGTGTTCTGGGGAATCTCCGGCTCCACGAGAACGACGTGGAGTTTCATGTCAGGTTGAGCTGCTCACGCAATGTTGCGATGAGTTCGCGACCACGTATCGCGGCGAGACGGATGTTGTGGGCGTCCTGGGAGGTCTGGCTTCCGTGGCCGGCATCAGCGAGTATGAGCTCCGCCGATGCAAGAACCACGGTCAGAATGTTGTTCATCTCATGAATAATCCCTCGGATTTCTGATTCGTCCATTTCCATCCCTACTCCACACCGCCAACACGGAAGTCGTCCGTCGATGCAATGTTCAGGACTTGTGGAATTGCCCTCACGTTCTTCATAACCTTCTTGAAGTCGTCCTTACGGTCCAGCTCCACCGTGAAGGTTGCCTCGAGTTTCCCGTTTTCGTTCTCTTCTATCTTGCCCTCAATCAAGGTTCCTTTGAACTTGCGTATGGCCCCTTCAATCTCGCTGAACAGATCAAATGTGTGCCGCGCGACAACCCGGAAACGTCGGGTTTCCCGTGGGGAAACAGTCTCCCACTCAACCTCAATTTTTCGTGCGTTGAAATCGGAAATGTACTGGAGGTTCCGGCATCCCTTCTTATGCACGATGATTCCGCGGCCTCGGGAAATGTAGCCGACGATGTCGTCTCCGGTTGTCGGGTGGCAACAGAGAGCAAAACGGATCATCATGTTCCGTTCATCGCCAACGCGGACGCCGACTTTCTCGGTGTCGATGATCGTTGTGGGTTCCGACGGCCGGTCTTTCGCCTGATCGGTCCGTTCCGTCGCCGGCGCCTTTCGTTGGGATTTGGCTGGCGTGGTTCGTTTCCTGGCAACGATGCTCTTGTCCAGGATCAAACTCTCGTCATGCTGGGTAAGCCAGTGCCGGATCTTCTGTCTTGTGCGCGTCGTGCGTGCGTATCGTAACCAGTTGAGATGCGGATGGGCATGCGGCGAAGTGATCACTTCAATGACCTGGGTATTTTTCAACTCTGCCCGCAGCGGGATGATGTTGCCGTCTGCTTTGGCGGCCATGGTGTGATTCCCAATCTCCGTGTGGATGTGGTAGGCGAAGTCTATTGCCGTGGCGCCGCGCGGCAGTTGGATGACGTCACCCTTCGGCGTGAAGACGTAGATGCAATCCTTGAGGATCTCCCTCTTGATCTCATCAAGGAACTCATTGCTCGTTATTCGGATTCCGCCCAGAGCTCGAACCCGGTTGAGGACGGCTAGATCTTCTCGTCGCACCTCTTCTCGCGTGAGGCCCTGCTTATACAACCAGTGAGCGGCGATCCCGAATTCCGCCGTCTGGTGCATCTCCTCGGTACGAATCTGGATCTCCATGAGCTTGCCGTCAAGGCCCATTACCGTTGTGTGGAGGCTCTGATACCGGTTTGCCTTGGGCATGGCGATGAAGTCTTTGAATCGACCTTCGATGGGGGGCCAGAGTCTGTGAACAAGTCCGAGGACCGTGTAGCAATCGTTCACCGTCTTGCAGAGAATTCTGGTGCCGAGGAGATCAAAGATCTCGTCGATCTCCTTGCCTCGTTTCCGCATCTTCTGATAGATCGAGTAGAAATGCTTGGCCCGCGTTTCCACCACAGCTTCAACCTTCTCGGCTGCCGCGGCCTCGCGGATCGCTTTCTCGGCTCGTTCCAGATAGTCTGATCGCTCGCCGCGTCGTTGCGCGACAAACGCCTTTATCTGGTCGTAGGCTTCCTTGTTGATATGCTTCAGAGCCAGATCCTGCAGTTCATCCTTCAGCCACGCGATGCCAAGTCGACCCGCCAGCGGTGCGTAGATGTCCAGGGTTTCCTGTGCAATTGCTCGCCGGCGCGGCTCTTTCTTGTATTCAAGTGTGCGCATGTTGTGCAGTTTGTCCGCAAGCTTGATCAGAATGACACGGATATCCTTCACCATCGCAAAGAGCATTTTCCTGATCGTTTCGGTTGTCTGAACGCTCTTGTTCTGGGCCTTCACCGTTGCGATCTTCGTTACCCCGTCTACGAGTTGCTCAACCTCTTTGCCGAACTCCTTCCTGAGTTCCTGACGCGTCATTCGGGTGTCTTCAAGCACATCGTGGAGGAGGGCGCTGACAATTGCGGCTGCATCCAGCCGGAGTTCAATCAGGATCTCGGCCACCTGAAGGGGGTGGACAAAATAGGGCTCACCACTCTCCCGCAGTTGTCCTTCGTGCAACGTCTCGCTCTTCAGCGCGGCACGCTCAATTGCTTCCTGGTCTTCAGGTGCGTACGAGGTGATTAGTGCCTTGAACTCGTCTATCGTCTGTACCATCGTCCTTTACACACCCGATCGCGATCCCCTAAATCACGAATCAGGGACACGTCGCCGAATCCTGCCGCCTCGAAAATCCCAACGGTTGCCGGGCCCTGGTCGGCTCCGATTTCTACCATAAGACACCCGCCGTTTGACAGGCAAGCGGCAGCATCCCGGACGAGGCGTCTGATAACGAGCAGTCCGTCCCGCCCGCCGGCAAGCGCCAGGGCCGGCTCCGGCCAGCCCCGGTCGGTGAGACGATCTACTTCATTATCGGCAACGTATGGGGGATTGGCAGTAATGATCGCGGGTCGGGTTATTTCCCTGTCGGCAATCCGGGTGCGAAGTGGCGCGAGGAGATCGCCGTGCCAGAATGCGGTTGAGGGTGTGGCGAGAGCAACGGCGTTGCGGCGAGCGTAGGAGAGCGCCTCCCGGGAAATGTCCGACGCAGTGACCGAGCAATTGCGTTCACAGGCTAACGTGATGGCAACGCAGCCGGATCCGGTGCAGCAATCGTGCACATGCGGATTGTCGTGGTCCAATCGATCCAGTTCGTCGAGCGCAGACTCCACGAGTATTTCGGTATCAGGTCGAGGCACCAGGACTCCTGGACCGACCAGGAAATCTCGTGCGAAGAACTCCTTCACCCCGCGGACATAGCTCACGGGGATTCCATCGCATCGATCTGCGATGAAGCTTTCGTACCTGGTGAGTACCGAGCCCGGAATCCGATCTTCGAAGGTAGCGAAGAGCTGCTCTTTGGTCATTGACGCCGCGTGGGCCAGGAGCACCAGAGCATCCAGATAGGGCGTCTCCCCGGAGCCGGCCGGCGCGTCGGCCAGACATGCGCGGAGGCGGTCGGTTGCCACCTGAAGTATGGAACGGAATCGATTGTCAGTTTTGCGACCCATGTTCCTTGAGGTACGCATCTCGGTCACTGACTTTCAGGATTTCAATGGTCTCGTCCAACTCTCCTTGAAGGATGGCCTCCAGTCGGTAGAGTGTGAGGTTGACCCGATGATCGGTGAATCTGTTCTGTGGGAAGTTGTAGGTGCGGATCCGCTCGCTGCGATCGCCGCTCCCTATCTGATTGCGACGGACACTCGCCCGCTCCTCCTGGCGCTTCTTCTCCTCCATGTCATAGAGCCGAGCCTTGAGCACGCGGAGGGCTTTTGCCTTGTTTTTGTGCTGAGACTTCTCATCCTGACATATCACGACGAGAGAGCTTGGAATGTGGGTGATGCGAACCGCCGAGTCCGTTGTGTTCACGCTCTGCCCTCCGGGGCCGGAGGAGCGGAAGACGTCAATGCGGAGATCCTCCTGATTTATCTGAATGTCGGTGTCCTCGGCTTCCGGGAGAACTGCCACAGTCACCGCCGAGGTGTGGATCCGCCCTCCGGACTCGGTCTCCGGCACGCGCTGCACCCGATGTCCGCCGCTCTCGTACTTCAGATCCCCGTATACACCCTTGCCGCTCACCGAAAAGATGATCTCCTTGAACCCGCCTATCTCGGTCGGATTGCTGGTCATTACCTCGATGGTCCAGGAGCGGTGCTCCGACAATCGTTGGTACATCCTGAACAGATCGGATGCGAAGAGGGCAGCCTCATCTCCTCCGGTGCCCGCCCGGATTTCCATGATGACGTTCTTGTTGTCCATTGGATCCTTTGGAACGAGGAGTTGGTGGAGGATCTGCTCCTGCTGCTGGAACCGTTCTTCGAGCGAGGCCAGCTCGTCCCGCGCCATCTCCTTCATGGCTGAATCGGATTCTTCTTCCAACAGGTTCCTGGTCTCGCCAATCGCCGCCTCGGTCTCCCGGTACTTGTCGTAGGCGGCCATTGTTTCCGACAACGTGGCGTGTTCCCGCATCACCTCCCTGTATCGTTTCTGATCCTTCGGAAGGTTGGGGTCCATGACGAGCAATTCAATCTCCTTGAATCGCTCCGCCAATTGCTTGAGCTTGTCAATCATCATCGTACCTATGCTGTGCGACGCGGCTTCAGAAATCCAAAAAGACTTCCACAGAAGCCGCCCGCGATATGGGCGAATTGCGAGATGCTGTCATCCTGGAAAGCTGCAATGAGCTCACGGGCGAGGTACAGCACAATCACCAGTATGAATGTGAGCGGGACCTCACCTTTTCGGAAGTTCGTAAATGAAACCAGCAGAATGGTCATGAACACGATGCCGCTCGCCCCGAGTAGCCCCGTTGAGAAGAACAGGACGTTCAACAGCCCGGTGACCACGGCGGTAATCAGCATCATGAGCAGAAGACTCACCGCGCCGTACTTCTCTTCAAGGATTGGTCCCAGGAGGAGAATGAAGGCGAAGTTGGAGAGCAGATGGGTCCAGTTCGCGTGTCCGATAACATGGGTGACGAGCCTGAGGTACGCGAGAGGGTTCCCCCAGTCCATTGTGCCGCCGATTGAGAAGAACCGCTCGGTCAGTGCGGAGCCGGTGAACTGGTCAAGGATCAGAACCAGTGTGCTGATGAGCGCGAATGTCAATGTGACCGGGGCGTTGTAGGTGACTCTCATTGTTCAGATCTCCACTATAACCGAGACGGGGCAGTGGTCGGAACCCATGACGTCTGAGTGGATCTCTGCGGAGCGAACCAACTCGGCGGTCCTCGGGTTTACGCAATGGTAGTCCAGTCGCCACCCGACGTTCCGTTCACGGCCCTTGGTGATCATGCTCCACCAGGTGTAGTTGCCGCCCTCCTGGTTGAACATTCGGAAGGTATCCACGTAGCCGGCGCCGATGAACTCGTCCATCCACGCTCGTTCCTCCGGCAGATAGCCGGCGTTCTTCTCGTTCTCCTTCGGCCGAGCCAGGTCTATTGGCTTGTGCGATATGTTGTAGTCACCGCACAGCACGAGGTTTCTCCCGGCCGCGGTGTGATCGTCGCAGATTTTCCTGAGCGAGCTGCAAAAATCCAACTTGTAGTCCAATCGCTTTCCCGCACTCTGGCTGTTGGGGAAGTAGGCGGTGATCAGTACAAAATTGTGATACTCAAGCTGAAGTACCCTTCCTTCGTTATCAAATCGATCAATACCCATCTGCGACACGGCAACCGGTTCCTCCTTCGAGAAAACCGCCACTCCGCTGTAGCCCTTCTTTTCGGCCGACGCCCAGTAGGTGTGATACCCATCGAGATGCGCCACTTCAGGCGGCACCTGATCGGGATGGGCCTTGGTTTCCTGCACGCACAGGATGTCGGGGTGCGTAGCTCGCAGCCATTCAGCAAAACCTTTCTTTGCCTGCGCGCGGATGCCGTTTACGTTCCAGGAGAGGATCTGTTTCATGGTGCTGAAGGTACTCATGCAGGCGTTCACCCGGAAAGGAGTTGGCTGTGTTCGGTCTCTGTGGTCTCCCACCGCTCGGAGAGTTCCGCGATCTCAGCATCCAGTGTCGCGAGTTCCCCTGTCAGTCTTCGAACCGACGCCCCGACGCCGTAGACGTGTGGGTCGGTGAGCTCATGCTGGATCTCCTGGTGGCGGCTCTGGAGCGTGTCCATCTGTTCCAGAAGCTCCTCCATCAACCGTTCAAGCTTCTGGATCCGATTCCGGCGTGTTTTGTGGGCTTCCTGATCTGATGCAGTTGCCTGCCCGGCTCTTTTGCCCGCCCCCGTGCGGGTCGTTTCGAGCGCACGGCTCGCAACATGCTCAACCTTCCACTCGTAGTAGGTGTAGTCCCCCGGGAAGTCTGTGACCGTTGATGGTTCGCGGTCGTCGTCCTCTGACGGTTTGAGTTCGATGATCCGCGTGGCCAGGGACTCAATGAAACTACGATCGTGACTGACGAATACAACCGTCCCGTCGTAGCCGGTCAGCGCGTCCAGCAGTACCTGCTTGCTTGTCATGTCCAGGTGGTTCGTGGGCTCGTCCAGGATGAGCAGATTCAGCGGCTGCAACAGCAACCGGAGCAGGGCAACTCGGCTCTTTTCGCCGCCGCTCAAGATGGGCATCTGCTTGTGCACGTCATCACCGTGGAAAAGGAACCCGCCGAGAAGATTGCGCAATTGCTGTTCAGTCTGTCCGTGTGCCGCCTCGTTCACCGCTTCAAGAACGGATTCATCGCTGTTTTGGGTTCCATCGGTCGTCAGCCAATTGTCGTCCTCGGCGTAGTACCCGAGCGCCACGCCGGACCCAAACCGGCGAGAGCCAGAGAAGCCTCCGTCCCTGTCTGCCAGTATGCGAAGGAGTGTGGACTTGCCCGCACCGTTTGGACCAACGAGTACAATCTTTTCCCCGCGCTCTACGATCAGATCCAGATGTTCCAGCACAGAATTGGCATCGTAGGATCGGCCGAGGTCGGTCAACGTGACGACTTCCCGTCCGGAATGCGGAGCCGGGGGAATCCTGAATCGGATTCTCTTCAAATACTCAGGAATTTCAATGAGATCCATCTTTTCCAGTTGCTTGACCCGGCTCTGGACTTGCTTGGCCTTGGACGCGGTGGCTCTGAATCGGCGGATGAAGTCCTCCACGCGCCGGATCTCCTCCTGCTGCCGCTCCCATGCGGCGATAGTCTGATCGAGTTCCGTCGCACGCCGGCGTTCATAGTCCGTGTAGGTGCCGCGGTATCTCCGAAGCGCAGCCAGGAAGAGCTCCCAGATTGTACGCACGGTCTCGTCAAGGAATCGGCGGTCGTGACTGACCAGGAGAACTCCGCCGCGGAAGGCGCCGAGGAATCTTCCGAGCCAGACCCGTGCTTCCAGATCCAGGTAGTTGGTCGGTTCATCCAGAAGCAGGAAGTCAGGTTGCTCCAGGAGCACTTTGGCAAGGGCAATCCTCATCTGCCAGCCGCCGGAGAACTCGTCGGTTTGCCTGCCCAGGTCTTCTCGTGTGAAGCCGAGACCGGTCAAGACACGGCTGATCCCCGCTTCTCTCTCGTAGTAGCCGCTCTCCAGGATCTCTTCTTCCAACAGGTGGTGTCGCTCAACGAGATCGTGAACCGACGGGTCGCTTTCGGTAAGCTCGGCAATCATGTGAGCAACCTGGTCCCGTTCTGTGATCCAGATGGCGGCCTCACGAAATGCGGTCTCCACTTCCTCGGCGAGCGTCCGGCCGTGATGTGTGATACCGGTCTGCGGCAGATAGGAGATCCTTGCCCCGGTAGTGAGTGTGACGGACCCGGAGTCCGGCTGAGAAAGGCCGGCGAGGATTTTCATGAGTGAGGATTTCCCACTTCCATTGGCGCCGGTCAGGGCGCACCGATCTCCAGTTGAAAGGTTAACCGTGACGTCCCGCAGGATATCACGGTCACCATACGCCAGAGAGACGCCGGTGGCCTGAACGTGGGCCATGCCTAACCCCCGGTGGTGGAGAAGAAGAGCGTGATAGAGGAGACACCACTCCCCATGACGATGAAATCATGAATATCGTTCCGGGGCACGTAGATCATTCGGATGCCGTCCGGCACCAGTGCGTAGGCGAAACTCACCGGATCGGGGTGCCCGTCAAATTTGAACGAAACCGCCCCGTCATACTGGTCGGTAAGCTGGGGACCGAGATAGAGATCCAGGATGACGCGTCCGCCGGTTCCCAACCCGTTTGGGATTGCGGCAGGGACCAGACGTTCGTAACCCGACCAGATGAATCGCTGGTCCTCGAGCAACGTGATCCGTCCGTAGTTGCCGCTGGAGAATGCCGGGCCACGATCCAGAAGCCGCTGGTAGGTGTCACTTCGACGTTCCAACTCGGCATCAACGTAGTCCTGGATTTCTCCGGTGACCCTCTGCATCGCCAGGATATACTGCCGTCCGTCCAGCAGATACTGGAGACTCAGCTCGTCGCCCCGATTGAAGGTGAGTTGAAGACTCGTGCCCTCGGCCAGGTACTTCCTCGGCCCAACGTCTACAACCGCGTCATAGTTGAATGTTGTTGAGTGGTAGGGCATCACGAGTTCCAGAGAACGCTCCTCCGGGTTGGGGAACAGTCCGTATTCTTCCCGGAACAGCCCGAGGTCATAGGCGCCGTTTACGATCATGTCTACGAAGTAGATCGGCCTCCACACGTTGTCCAGGAGGAGTTCCAGCAGCGGATCAACGGCGCCGGATTCAGCGAATTCCGCGTCGGGATCCAGCGGATCAAACAGAGAGAGCTCGTATCCGAATACGTACGCCTCTATTCCGGTTTCCGTCAGTGCCAGGTACCAGTACGACACAAGTCCTGAAAGATCCGTTTGCTCATCCTCCCGCCCGATCAGTTTGACCACTTCGCCGTCACGAAGCCGATACATGATGTTGCCGGCCTTCAGCTCCGGGGCGCTCCGCATCGGCAGCGCATTGCGCTCGGAACGAGCGTAGACGGTGGCCAGTTCCTTGTAGGCGTCGGCGGCGCCGGACGCTTCCTCTTCGGTCTCGAAGAAGCGCACACGCCATCGTGCAACGGTTGTCTCAACCGCTCCCGCCTCGGAGCGACTTGCGTCGAGGCGAATCAGGTAGGTGTCCTGGAGGTCCGATTCGGAGACCACCGACACTACTGATCCGGAAGCGATCTGATCCTCGTCTTCGGACCACAGGAGCACTCCGTAGCCGAGGCGCCTGCCACAGCCGGTCAACGTTACGGTGACAGCGAGAATGACGATGATAAACCTGATTGTTAGTCGAAATGACGATTGAATAGCCTGGCGCATGGGGTGACTCCGTGGGGCTTCACTACACCACAACGTCACCTCAAAGTCAATATTCTGACGGTTACAAACAGGGCGAACGGACATAGACACCCGTAGTAGGTGCTTGCGCATGCATCAGCACTATTGGTGAATGCTCATGTGTGTTTGCCCTGCCGTTACAACTGATCCGAACCGATGATGATGGCCACTCGGCCTTCGGCTATGAGAGATCGATTATTCTCGTTTGCGCGCACCTGTAACGCGTCGTGGTAGCTTATGACGACGTCGGTGGGGTATCTACCAAATGCTCCATAGGCGATGATTCGCAAGGGTCGTGCGCCGATCCTGGCCGATAGCTCCGCCTCAAGAATGTCGTCTGAGTAGAGTACCGGGCCCCATCGTATCGCATACTCCGGATCAACATGGCCGGCTTCCATCAGCCGCTCAATGCCGTCCCCTTCTTCCGAATAGTGGTAGATACCGGGAAGCAGGGTGGGTTGCAGCCGGGCTGTTGTTTCGGTGCCGTGGACTGTCAACTCATCCGCCTCATAGATCACGATGCCGGTGTACTCGATTGTCGGCGTCCATCCCAGGACCCCGTGCAGGACCACTGGGCGATCGTGGCGAATCAGAGCGGCGAGGAGTTCCCCATAGAGATCCAGCCGGAAGCTCACTTCAACGTGTCGCATGTCCGGTGTCGCATGAGCGTCCGTCAGCCGCGCCTCGGACGCCGCCTCCACGAGTGAATCGACGAGATAGGGTTTTTCGAGGAGCAACTCATCGACCGTTCGGAGCGAGTCGTACGGTAGTGTCCGCAACTGCTCGACGATAATGGCAACCGAATCCCGTTCAATTGCTGCGCGGATCTCTGAGACCGCCGCCGGGAGATTCGGCCCTGTTTCGGGAAGAGGTCGACGAACGGTAACAAGCAGGGCACGGGATTCCCAGTCGACGATGGCAGTGACCTGTTGATCCACCTCTGCCTGGGCAAAAGCCGCAATGCCGACAAAGAGAATGATGAGAACAGACATGAGCAATCTCACCTTTCTAGAATCGGCCGGTGAGCGGTTTTCAGTTAGGCCAAAGCCGCTCACAATTGAGTACTCTGGAGTCGTTCTCCCAGGAAGATACCGGCCCACTCCCAATTGCCGTGAATGTCAGGATCGGGGGGGTAATGAACACGGCGAAAGTAGAGATACCACGTCTTGATCCTCAGGTTACCCCACCCGTACGTGAACAGGTATGCCTCGTCCCCGTCGGAATCCACTTCCACCGTCGAATCAACCGAGACGCGACGGGAATTGAGCAGCAGGGCGCCAAGTTCCCATTCGGGCACAGTGTTCGGATCTTCCGGGTCCTGCTCCCAGGTTCTGGTGAAGAAGTTGACGCCGGCCCTGTACCTGAGGAGTTCCCGGGCGTTTTGGTTCACAATGGCCCAGGCAATTGCGCCGCGGAGATCATCAAGCGAGGCAACCGTCCAGTTCTTGCTTGAATCGTAGAAGTCCACCCGTTCGGTGATGAGTCGGACCGCGTCGGGTTCCCCGGGAACCGCCGTATCCGGGTAGGAGAGAAAGGTCCGATACGCCGCATAGGCGCGTTCCCACTCTCCATACTCTTCGTACACCTGGGCAAGCCGATAGTGGAGCAGTCCGAGATCAACATCATCCGGGTACTCGGAGATCAGGGTTCGATAGTAGCGAGTTCTCTTCTCTGCGTCAGGTGTCAGATGGACGAGTTGTTCCAGGGATGCCTTGTGAATCGATACCCCTTTGAACTCAACATCCGCATAGCCGTGAACGACGCGCTCAAAATAGTGTTGTGCAAGAGCTCCCGCGCCCTGCTCAAGGTAGGTCTGTCCGACGAAGTAGAGGTACAGCGCCCCAAAGGGGTCGTCCGGATGCTGCTCCACCATCGTTGTGAGATAGGCGATCAGTCGCTCCGGGCCCGCATCCCTGAACAGGTACTCCGACAGGCGCTCAATTCCAACGGCCCGGACGGCCGGATCGGTCTCCGCCTCAATCAGATTCAGTAATTCTCGAGCTTCCTCGTTGTCAAGATTGGTCGAGTAGTAGTCGGAAACATCCGAACACCCGGACAGGAGGAGAGCCAGGCTGGAAAGAAGGAGTAGGGTGGTCCGCATGCTGACCCCGAGTATACAGACGGCTTGCGCACACGGACAAGCGCAGGGTCCTTCCTGCATGCCGCACGTCCGTCCCGCGGATGCGCGTTTGTCCTGCGCATGTTTGCGGCGGGCGGATACGCCTTCGTGGGTGGTCTTTGCTCCTGGGCGCGCAATTGCTTATCATTTTCGTAAAGATGAGCGAGGCCACGCAGACCGTACAAGCTGATCATCTCGCGACGAGTGGGGGCGACCTGACCCGTCGGCGTAGGTTGCTGTCGGCCGCACTCATCCTTGCGGTAGTCACTATTGTGTACAACCTTGCCGAAGGCATCGTTTCGGTGGTCTTTGGGCTGTCCGACGAAACCCTCGCCTTGTTTGGGTTTGGCGTGGATAGTTTCGTGGAGGTTGCCTCGGGGATTGGCATTTTTCACATGGTGGTGCGGATGCGTCGCAACTCGATTGAGGAGCGTGATCGGTTTGAGGTGACGGCTCTGCGGGTCACTGGCGTTGCCTTCTTTCTTCTCGCTGCCGGGCTCGCCGCCGGGGGACTCTTCTCCATTGTGGTCTCGCGCACCCCTGGTACGACCGTTCCCGGCATAATCATCTCGGTAGTCTCGCTCGTGACCATGTGGCTGCTTATCAGACACAAACTGCGCGTCGGTAAGGCCCTGGACTCGGATGCGATCATCGCGGACGCTCACTGTACGAGGGCATGCTTGCGTCTGTCGGTCGTTCTGCTCGTTTCGAGCGGCATTTATGCCCTGACCGGGTGGGGCTTTGTGGATGCGCTCGGCAGCTTCGGTATTGGCGTGCTTGCGGTACTGGAAGGGCGCGAAGCGCTTGAAAAGGCACGGACGCGGGAGATCGCGTGCACGTGTGACTGACCGGGCTACACCGCGATCGCAATCCGATTCACCGGGACGAAACCATCAGTAAATCGGCTCCGCTGGTGCAGCCTCCCTCAAATCGCTTTGCCCGGATTCAGGATGCCATTTGGATCAAACGCCTGCTTGATGCGCGCCATGAGGGCCCGCTCAACCGGCCCAACGGCAATATCAAGATACTTCCGCCGCTTACTCCCGATCCCGTGTTCCCCGGAGATTGTGCCGCCCAGCTCGACGGTTCGAGTATACAGCCGTCTCAGGATCTCTCCGAGGGTCTGATCCCAGGTGTTCTCGTCCATCTCCGGTGGTTTCACGGGCGTTGCGTGCATATTGCCGTCCCCGGCATGGCCGTAGCAGGGGATCAACACATTGTATCGATCGGAGAGTTCCTGGATCGATTTCATGAGATCGGGAATCTGGGCGAAGGGCACGACGATATCTTCAAGGCTCTGAACCGGAGAGTAGACCTTGAACGCCTCCGCGATGTTCCGCCTGATCCGCCACACGCGTTCATTCGTGGTCGGGTTGTCGGCAACGTAGGCCTCAATAGCGCCGCACCTCATGCAGAGGGCTCCCACACGGTCATAGGCAGCGGTGACTTCGGGTTCTGAATGGCCGTCCACAGTGATCAGAAGCATCGCGCCGGCCTCACTGTAGTTCAGCTTCTCGTTCAGGTACTTGCAGGTGGTCTGCACCGAGAGCCGGTCCATGTATTCGATTGCGGTGGGCGTGACGCCGGATTCCACCATGATTCGAGGGACTGTACTGATGGCTGAATCGGTATCCGGAAAGAGCACCAGAAGGTCAACCTGGACAGGAGTGCGGGGGACGAGTTTGAGGGTGATCTTGGTAAAGATTGCGAGGGTGCCTTCCGATCCCACCAGGAGATGCAACAGGTCGTATCCGGTCACGTCCTTCACCCGCTTGCCGCCGAAGGAAATGATCTCCCCGCTGGGGAGGACCGCCTCAATCGCGTACACATAGCGACCCGTAACTCCATACTTGATGGCCTTGCCACCCCCGGCGTTTTCCGCAACGTTGCCGCCGATGAAGCAGGTCTCCAGGCTCATTGGGTAGCCGGCGTAGAACAGACCGTGCGTCGCCACCGCGTCGTTGATGTCATTGGTGATCACCCCGGGCTCAACGGTGATCGTGAGGTTCGCAGTGTCTATTTCGAGAATTCGATTCATTCGCTCAAACGAGACGACAATGCCCCCATGCTCCGGCACCGCTCCGCCGGACAGTCCGCTCCCGGCACCTCGCGGGGTGACGGCAATCCGACGCTCGTTGGCGTGTTTCAGGATTTTCGAGATTTGTTCCGCCGACTCCGGTTTCAGGACAACCTCCGGCATGTGGCGGTAGAGTGCTCCGGCCGTCTCGTCGTGGCTGTATGGTTCCAGTTTCTCCGCATCTCCGTGGATCATCGCGCGTGGACCCACAATGGCCCGGAAATGTTCGATGTCCGTTTCGGTCACGCGACTGTACTCATTCATTGCCTGCTCCTCGCCGGTTTGCGAGCCGTTCGCACAGGAGCGGCACAACGGTGAAAAGATCGCCCTGGATTGCGAGATCCGCGACCTCAAAGATCTGAGCATCCGGATCGTTGTTGATCGCGACAATGCTGTGGGCCGTCTGCATGCCGGCGAGGTGCTGGATCGTACCCGAGATGCCGACTGCGACGTAGAGTTCCGGAGCAACCGTCTTTCCGCTCAGTCCCACCTGATGCGGGTAGGAGATCCACCCTCTGTCGACGGCCTCCCGGGATGCGCCGACCGCCGCGCCCAGCAGTTCTGCGAGATCTCCTACCAGCCGGAAGTTCTCCGGCTTCTTGAGACCTCGTCCGCCCGCAACGATCCTGTCCGCATTCGCCAGGGAAACTTCGTCGCCGGGAAGATTCTCAGACCCGGTGAACCTAACGAGCGAGGTCAAGAGCCGCTCGTCGGCGACCTCACGGTTGACAACAGCATGTGGACGGTCAACCGGATCCGGGGTCGGCGACGAGTGTGGTCGCACAGTGGCCATTTGAGGCCGCGCAACCGGTGTCTCTATCGTAGCCAGAATGTTCCCGCCGATCGCGGGTCGGATCTGCAGGAGATTGCAGGTCTCCTGATCAATATCAAGCGCGGTGCAATCGGCGGTGAGCCCTGCGTAGAGCTTGGCCGCGGCGTACGGGAGAAGAGTCCGACCGTACGTGGTTGCCGCCGCCAGTACAATCGCCGGTCTGCGACGCTCAATCAGATCCACGAGGACGGCCGCGTGGTTCTCCGGCAGGAAGTGGCCGAGCTTCTCGTGCTCTACGCAGACAACCTCATCTACGCCCGCAGAGGCAACCATCGCCAGCCCGTCGTCACCGACGCCGGCCCCGAGCACCACAGTTATCAGCCGAGCGTTCGACAGCTTCTCTCGCAACTGCAGGCCTCGCCAGATCACCTCCAGACTGATCGGATTGATTCCGTGTTCCGTACTTTCCGCGATGGTCCAGATTTCTTCTCCAGTACGCCCACCCATCATTCCGTCTCCACCACGCCACGCTTCTCGAGGAACTCCATGATCTGATCAACCGCCCCCAGTGCGGTTTGCTCGTTTTTCACGATGACGCGGGTTCCCTCCCGGGCCACCTTCGGCCGGATGATCCGCACAACCCGCGTGGGCGATCCGTCCAGTCCAAGCCGGGACCCGTCGGCCCCGATCCGATCGTTGTCCCACATCGTGATCTTCGCCTTCCTCGATGATTGTTTACCTCTCAGGGTCGGCAGCCGTGGAACGGCGATCTCCTTCACCACGGTCGCCACCACGGGCATGGGCGCCGTGTAGTTTTCGTAGCCCGTTTCCACCAATCTGCGGGCTTGAACCCTGGCCCCCACGATGGCGAGGTCGGCAACGTAGGTCAGCACCGGCAGTCCCAAAAAGGACGCAACGCCGGGGCCTACCTGGCCGGTGTCTCCGTCTGTTGCCCGTTCGCCGAAGAGCAGGAGATCGAACTGCCCGAGTTTGCTGATTGCTTGCGATATGACGTATGAGGTGCTCCACGTATCCGATCCGCGATACTTCCGATCGCTGATGAGGACGCCGGTGTCACATCCCATCGCCAGGCACTCACGAATCGCCCGTTCGGCTCCGGGCGGTCCCATGGACAAAACAGTGATCTCCCCGCCGGCGGTTTCCTTGACTTCCAGCGCTTTTTCAACGGCGTACAGGTCCAGTGGATTGACGATGCTCGTGACCCCTTCACGGATCATGGTTCCCGTCTTCTCGTCCAGCGTCACTTTGCTCGTCTCAGGCACCTGTTTGACTGCAACAAGAATCTTCATGCTACCAACCTTGTTTGCGGTTTACGTTGACAGGACTTCAGATCGATTATACAGTAGTTTGTAGAAAGTTCTACAAAGTCGGGAGCAGATTGACAAGGTCGATGATTGACGGCGTCGGTCCGCCTCAGACAAGGAGGGACCATGAAACGATTCTTTATCGTTCTCGTGCTGGTAAGTGTTGGACTTGCCGCATTCGCCACGCCGGTGCCGGAGGAGGAAACGCCGGCAAAACTGGTGTACCTCACCCCGTCCTGGGGTGCGCCTTCGGACGAAGTCGTCGCACTGTTCGAGGAACAGAGCGGCATTCAGCTTGAGGTTGCGACGGTTGACATCGACGCCTCTCGTGACCGCGTGTTGACCGCGACCGCAGGACGAACCAATCCCGCAGACGTGATCTTTGTCAGCGCGGACACCTACGCGACCTTCCAGAGCGCGGGCGCTATCGCTGCGCTTGGTGATCTTGCGTCGGACGAGATGCTCGACAAGCTGACCGGGCTCGGGCAATTCACGCTCGACGGTGAGTTGTGGGCCGTGCCGCTCTATCAGCAAATGGTGATGATCGATTATGACACAACCGCGCTGGACGCCATTGGTGTTGGCCCCGGGGACATCAAGACTTGGGATGACTTCGAAGAGGTGCTCGCCGACCTGAAGGCCGAGGGGATCTATGAGTACCCCTATGCCGCCGGCATCCGGCCCTGGACCTGGTACCTGACCGCCCTTTCGTCAGGCTCCGAACTCTTTGACGGCAACAATGAGCCGGTGTTCGATGATCCCGGTGACCCGGCATACGACGCGTTCGAACGGATCATCCGATTCTTCGACCGGGGATTCATTTCACCGGAGCGGCTCAGCTCAGCAAATCCGCACCCGGCTTTCTGGTCGGGACAGGCCGCCTTCCACCAGGCTTGGCAGGGTTCTCTCGGCATCGCCAACAACCCCGACTCGTCGCAGGTTGCGCCGAATGCCGACTATCTGCTTCTCCCGGAAGACCATAGGACCTGGCTGCTCCCCGCCGGATTGACCGTGAGCGCCTTCGCCGACTATCCAAAGGCGGCCATGGAACTCGTGGAGTTCTTCACCAACGAGGAGATGCAGCGTCATCTCTTCACAGCCAACGGTCTCTTCCCGGCAAACATGGATGTGTTTGCGGCCCTCGGCCGAGAAAACGCCATTGAAGGCTTCTCAGTCATGAACGAGCAGGCCAAGTACATCGTGTCCATTCCCTATGACCAGCCCTGGTATATCGAGTTTGAGAAAGAGGCTGAGCAGGCCATGCTCCGCGCTGCGCGTGGTGATCAGTCGGTTGCCGACGCACTGAGCGAGCTTGGTGACTTCGCACGGGATCTGAAAGCCGAGTATGAGTGAGAAGACCCCCGGCCGGCGTTTTGCCGGCCGGGTCTCGCGTGCGCTCGATAACGAGCGCACGCTCGCGTACGTCATTCTTACTCCGGCGCTCCTGCTGGTCGTTGCGTTTGGTCACGTGCCAGCACTCTCGTCACTGCGGCTGGCCTTCATGCACTACAACATCAAGCAGCCGGGAAAAACGGGCTTCGCTGGACTGGAGAATTTCGGTTACGTGCTGACGGATCCCAACTTCCACGCGGCACTCGGCCGGGTGGCCTATTTCCTCGTCGCCGCTATCGTGCTTGTTATGACTGTCGGTCTCATGTTCGCGATGGTGCTGAACCATGATTTCAAGGGTCGCGGTATTCTGCGCGCCGTTGTGATCATTCCATGGGCAATACCGCCCGTTGTCTCCGGTCACATGTGGAAGTGGATTCTGAACGGGGAGTTTGGCGCGCTGAACGGACTGCTCTTTCAGATGGGCATCATTGAGGAGTATCAATTCTGGCTATCTGAGCCGTTCACCGCGCTGACCGCCGCCGTATTTGTCTTCGTTTGGCGTTTCCTGCCGTTCGTCACGATTCTGTTTCTCGGCGTGCTTCAGACCAT
>DAOWMR010000385.1 GCA_030642995.1 Spirochaetales bacterium | reverse complement strand
CGGCGTAGGCCCTGGTGTATCCGGTATCTGCCACAAAATCGTCGAGCATCGTGCTCTTCTCCCCACGATTCGCACTTCGATACCGGCGTGCCACAGCCACAGTCATTTCTTGCCTCGTTCTCATCGATAACCCCATTCTTGTCGCCCCTCCCACAAGGAGGCTCGACTAGATTCTAGTTTTGAGGCAACCACTCTCCGAAAGCTAGAAAAGTTATGAGGCAATTCGTAGCATTGACACGTACTACCACGCCCACTACAGTCCCTCGCACACTGACAGTAGATTTCTCCGCTCGTCGGAGCATCGGGGGTATTTGTGAGAAACACAACAATCGGCATCATCCTCGCGCTGGTGAGCGTCGTCGCAATGGCGCAGAGCAGCGGCTCGGTTCACGTTGGGGACGTTGGCGAAGATGAGACTGCGAGTCTCACGATCCGGTCTGCACCGAGAGACTCGCGAGTGATCGTCGATGGAGCGTTCAAGGATGTCACGCCGACGGAGATCCAGTTGAGTCCCGGAGAGCACACAATCCGGATTACTCATGATGGGTACGAAGATGTCGAGTTCACATTGACTGTTGAGGCCGGGGATCGAAAACAGGCGAGCGTGGAGCTTGCACCGAAAGTAAACGGCACGAGGCACGGTCCATTTGTTGATCACGGCGACGGGACGATCACGGACATGAACAGTGGCCTGATGTGGGCGAAGGAACCAGAATACCGTGGCTGGGGATATACCCGTGCGGCAAACTATTGCGAGGACCTCACTCTCGGGGGCTTCACTGATTGGCGATTGCCGACTGTTAAAGATTTCAACAGCCTCTACCAGTCCCTTGGCGAGTTGGAATCCAGCCATGTTCGAATGGGGGTCGCTCCATTTGAAGATTTGCGCTTCTATGGTGACATCTTCACAAGCGAGATGGGCTACTGGACGAGTTCAGACACTGATCGCAACAACCACAAATACGGTTACTCGTTGTGGGGAAACGGCGACGAGGGTAATAGGGTGGATCTGAATTCCAGCCAACGGCTCATGATGTCCCTGACAAACTCCTGGCCTGTTCGAGGCATCAGAGAACACTGACGGTAAAGCCGGCGGGCGCCTCTACGGCAGGCCGCCGAACGCACAGGCAACCCGTTTGAGTTTGGCCGCCCTGACGGTATAATCCCGGTTGGCGTGCAACTCATAGTTTTCCACTACCATCTGCTTCCCGGCGGCGTCACCGACGTCATCCTCCACTCCATCCAGGCGGTTACCGCTCATCGCTCCGACATCTCCTCAGTTCGACTAGTCTGCGGGCGGGAAGAGAACACGGAGATCGTGATTGCCGGGCTGGATGAGATCGGGGTGCCGGTTGAATTGGATATTTTGCGTCAACTCGACTACACCCCCACGGCGGAACCTGCGGAAGTTGCGCTGGAACGCGCGGGTGCATTGGAGTCCATACTGCTCAAGCGGTATGCGACCGACGACGCCCTTTGGTGGGTCCACAACTTCCACGTGGGCAAGAATCCGGCGTTCACGCTCGCGCTCTGCCGCATCGCGGGGACAGTCGCGGTCCCGGGGACGGAGGCAGCGCCGAGAATGCTCCTTCACATCCACGATTTCCCGGAGTGCGCGCGGTACGAAAATCTCGCCTACCTGACACGGATCACCGGCGAGTCTCCCTACCCCGCCGGGCCCGGAGTCCGTTATGCGGTGATCAATGCGCGAGATCTTGCTCTCATGCGCGGGACAGAGATCCCGGACGACTATGTCCACCTCCTCGTGAATCCACTTCCTCCGTCCCCGAACGCAGTGAGCGCGAGGCCCGAGAGATCAACCCTCGTGTCGGCATTCGCTCAGTTCGCCGCCGACAACGGACAGTCGTTCGACCCGGACGGACCGCTTCTCCTCTACCCCATCCGCACGATTCGCAGGAAGAACGTCCTGGAGATGGCGCTCCTCGCGCGACTCGCCGACTCGGCCAACCTCATTGTGACGCTGCCCGGCGTGTCCGATGCTGAACGGCCCTACTCCGATCTCATTGCGGAGGCCTTCGCGTCCGGAGCGGCGCGGGGCGTCTGGGGAATCGGCCGTCGGGAGCACGAGTACGGTCTCACCTATCAGGACATGGCCCATGGTGCAGACGCAATCGTCTCTTCATCGGTGCAGGAAGGATTCGGTCTTCTCTTTGTGAATGCATTGCGTTGGCGCGTACCGCTTTTCGCTCGGAATCTCTCGATTCTCGACGGCGTGAGCTCGATCTTTGAGAACTACCCTGCCCATTTCTATCCCGACGTCCAAGTGCCGATGAAGAGCCCGAGCATCTCGTCGCTTCGTGCGTACTTGCGCATGCGCTACACCGAACGATTGGATGAGCTGGATGGTTTCCTGCCGACGACTGCCCGTGACCGACTGAATCATCAGCTTGAGACCATCTTGAACGCACCGTCAATTGACTACGCCTATCTGCCGCCGGACTTGCAGTACCCCTACCTGCGTGATCTCGCCGACCCTGCTTTTGCCTCCGAAATCAGTACGATGAATCAGGAATCGATTGATGCTCTGATGGCAGTGCAGTCGCACAACTGCCCGGACATCACGGCCGAGGTTGAGCGAATCTTCGGATTCGGGGCGTTTGCGGGTCGATTTGACTCCATTGTGCGATCCTACGACGAGTCCGGAGCGCCGCCACCCACCGCCTCGCGACGCAGGCGCTACGAAACCGCCCAGCGGACACTGGTGGAGGGGTTTGCCGACCTCGAGCACCTCCGCTTGCTCTTTGCTCCGATGGGACATGATCATGGGTGAGTCCAGCAGCCGGACGGCTGCGCCACGCTTTGCTCGACTGGCGAACCTGGCCGGGGTGGGCGGCGTCCTTGCGATCATCCTGGGCATGGTGGTGGCGGCCGTCGCCTACGAAGGAACGGTCGGTCAATCGTACCGGGTGGCGAACCACTTCGTGTCCGAGCTCGGCGAGATTGGGATTTCCCGGTCAGCCTTGGCCTTCAACGGCGGGCTCATTACCGGAGGAATTGGCATTCTTGTGTTTTTCATCGGGATCGCGAGCCGGCTGAACGGGTGGTTCCGATGGATCGTAGGCCCTGTTGGCCTCCTCACCGGAGTATTCGGAACTCTCGTCGGCGTCTTTCCCATGAACAATCTCGCCGTGCACATGTTTGTTGCAAACGGCTTTTTCTATCCAGGTCTGGCAACGATGCTCCTTTTCTCCGGGTATGTGCTGACTTCCCGGCACCGGGAGTTCCCGCGCTGG
>DAOWMR010000505.1 GCA_030642995.1 Spirochaetales bacterium | reverse complement strand
TGCGTCGCGTGATTGAAAATGTGGAGCAACACCTCGCCCACACGAAACCGATGTTCCTCCCCCTTCGTGTTGACATAGGTGAACATCTGATCGGGTCCGAGGCCCCGCGCGCGTTCGCCGGCGCCGGTGAGTTCTGCGACAAAGTCAAGAATAACCCGATCCACCTCCCGCTGGTGAGCCTTGAGTGTGCTGTAGTCGGCATGAAGAATCTTCCCAAAGCCAGGATGGTCGAATTGAAGCACAGGGTCCATGAGCACCTGAGAGGCTATGCCGCCGTCGCGGAATCGGACCAGCCACCCCAGGTCGGATGTCAGAATGTGGTTGAGAATCCCGACAATTGACCCGAAGTACGCGCCCACGGGTCGATTCAGGAGTCCAGAATCGATGTCATCCAGCACACCAAACATCAATCGATTGACGTGATCGTTGTACCGGGCAAACAGTAATATGGCATTTGTCATAGGGAATTCATACCACTCCGACGTGTCGGTCGGCAAGGAGAGCATCTCCACGGCCACGGGCCGCGCCGTGTTCAGTTACACCGCCCGAACGGACCCGGAATACGGGCGGGCGGTGCGGAGGAAGGGCTCGGAGCGTCTCCGCAAGATCGTCTTCGGTCGAGGACCAGCGCAGAGCCCTTCCTTCGTACATCAGCCCGCCACGTTGAATCCGCACCGAGAAATGAGTAGGATACGCCCATGAGTGAAATAAAGAGTGCGCTGGAACTGGCACTCGAACGGACAGCAGACGTGAAGGGCGACAAGTCGCTCATCGAAGCCCATGAGACGAAGCGGCTCGGCATGAAACTGGCGGGCACGCTTCTTGACAAGCCGGATACGAACACAAAAGCCGAGCTCAATAAGCTGGACCGGAAGAAGCGCGAGTGGGCCCGTGAGGGCTTCATATCGGTGCTGATCTCCCACGTTTCGCTACCGACTCAAGAAGCTGATCTTCAGCGGCTCCGGACGATCACGAAAGGGTTTGAGGCGGTGGCCCGGGACCGGAGTGCGGTAGTCACGGTGATGGAACAGGTGGAGCAACTCTTGCAACAGTACCTGGACAATAAGACTCAGCTCGTTGAGTCGCTGCGGCAGCAGTTTGAGCCACGGCTTCGTCAGCAGGAGCAGGAGATTGCACAGCAAACCGGTACACGGGTGAAGCTGGATGCGGCGAGTGATCCGGAGTTTGCCAAGACGTTGTCTCAGAACATGCAGCGACTCCAGTCCCAGTATAGTCAGGTCATTGAGCAGGCGAGGGATCAGCTGAAGAGCTACTTGTAGATCGTCGGTTTCAAGGGGGCAGGTGTGCCTGGTGAAAGGAACCTCCGGGACGGGGACCGGCGCAATGTGACGGTGCTCTTCGCGGACATGAAGGACTTCACGTCTCTGTCGGAGCGGATGGACCCCGAAGAGATGGATTCCCTCATGAACCAGGTCTTCACCACCTTTGAGGCCATCGTACGGCGGCACGGCGGCACCGTTGAGAAGTACATTGGCGACGCACTTGTCGCCGTGTTCGGCGTCCCGAGCATCCACGAGGATGACCCGGCCAGAGCCGTCAACGCCGCGCTGGATGTACTCGATGAGATCTCTCGAATCAATGCATCTATAACAGATAGCAGTGCGTCAATCGGTTTCCGGATTGGCATCAACACCGGGCTGATTACTACCGGCCGGCGCGGCGAACACGAGGTCGTAACCGGTCACGCCATGTCTGTGGCAAGTCGACTTCAATCTGAAGCCCGGGTGAACTCGGTCCTCGTCGCGCAGGCCACCAAGGAGCATTGCGACGCGGATTTCGCCTTCTCGGAGCCGCTCATTCTAAAGGTGAAAGGCAAGAATGACGAGATAGTCGCCTTCGAGGTCACCGAACGCAATGAGCGCCCCGTTGACGATGACTCGGTATTTGTGGGCCGCAAGGAGATCCTGGACACCATCCTGCGTCGATTCCTGCGCCACCAACCGGGTGACACCGATGGATTTGTGATCTCGGGCGACGCGGGCATTGGAAAGTCACGCCTGGCGTCGCAGTTGGTCGGAAAGGTTCGCCAACTGCCTGACTT
>DAOWMR010000280.1 GCA_030642995.1 Spirochaetales bacterium | reverse complement strand
GTCGGAGACACCTGGTCTGCACCTGGCGGGCTGGTCATTACGCTACCGCATGGGGCCGAACCGGTTGTCCTGGAAGTACAGGTCACCTACCGGTATTCGGGGACGGAGGAGTTTGTCGGCGAGTTGGTCCACCGAATCGAAGGGCAGTTTGGCACGCGATATCCGCCGCTGCCTGATCCCGAGGACGACGAGGCCGAAGAACCGCTCCTCAGAATGGATATCAACCGGATTTCAGGCAGACACTCCTTGACAATCCTTCTGCCGGCCGACTCGGCCGCGCCGTTCTTTGTGAGAGACGAAATTGAGGAACAGTACGAGCTGATGAACGCGCCGACCACCCTCGTGAAAGGTCACACGCTTCTGTTTGTGCGCGGACTTTCGGTGCGGGCGCAGCAGGAAATCGCGGAAGTGATCGAGCGCCAGTTTGAAGAGACTGAGACCCAGGGGCTGGTAGTTGAGCAGACCGACACCGGTACGCGGCTGACCGTTCAGGACATCCGATTCATCCCGGACCAGGCGGTCATCCTGCTCGAAGAGCGCAACCGTCTCGAGCAGATTGCCGAGGTCTTGAAATCGATCCCGGATGTCAGGTTCCTGGTTGTGGGTCACACCGCGGATGTCGGCACCGAGGAAAGTCAGCTGGCGCTCTCACGGCAACGGGCGGAAGTCATCGTCGCCGAGCTTGTTCGCCGGGGGTTGGACCCGATGCGCTTCGATGTTGAGGGGCGCGGAGGGGACGAGCCGGTGGCATCTAACGAGAACGAAGCGGGACGCGCACAGAACCGACGGGTGGAAATCTACATTCTCGAAGAGTAGAGCTGATACAGCCCCTGGGTTCCCAGATCTTCGCCGCCGGCGGCAGCAAGCCTCTCGTACATCGTCTTCGCAAGTTCCAGACCCGGAAGATCCAGACCCATAGATTGAGCGCTGCCCACCGCGATGGACAAATCCTTGATGAAGTGTTTCACGTAGAAGCCCGGTGCGAAGTTGGATGCGATGATCCGTGGCGCGAGATTGGAGAGGCTCCAGGAACCCGCCGCACCCGCAGCAATGCTTTGGAGTACGGTGGCCGAGTCAAGGCCGGATTGGTCGGCGTAGGCAAGAGCCTCGCAAACGCCGAGCATCCCGGCGGCAATGGCAATCTGATTGCACATCTTCGTATGCTGCCCGGCTCCCGGCCCGCCCTGCAGAACGATGTTGCCGCCCATGAGTTCCAGGATGGGCAAAACCGAATCAAACCCCGCCTTGTCCCCACCGACCATGATGGAGAGTCGTCCCTCTCGAGCGCCGACATCCCCGCCCGAAACCGGAGCGTCGAGTGCGGTACACCCCCGTTTGTCGGCGGCTTCCGCGATTCTCACGGCTATGTCCGGCCGCGAAGTGGTCATGTCAATGAGCACTGCGCCCTCAGCAGCCTCATCCAGGATGCCGGACCCCCCGAAGTAGATCTCCTGGACATCGGCGGGATAACCCACGATGCTGATCACGACATCAGCCCCTCGAGCCGCCTCACCGGCCGAGTCAGCCCAGCGTGCACCGCGATTTACCAGGGAATCTGCCTTGCTTCGGGTTCGGTTATACACCGTCACGCTATGACCGGCGTCAAGGATGTGCCCGGCCATACTCGCCCCCATGACACCCGTTCCGACAAAACCTATGTTCTTCATTGCCACGATACGCTCCATTTCATTGCTGCTGATTGCGGTTGATTGTGCACGCTCTGTCAGGGACCGGCAAGCAGCTTGATTCGTGCGAAAATGTAGGACAGGCTCTCGCTCTTGATCACAACGCGATGATATCGGGTGCCTGGAAGGGCCTCTGTTTTGTAGTCGGTGCGTTCCAGATATTTGGTGCTCCTGGCCTCGTCAAACCAGTGAACAAGAGCTATTCGTCCGTCCTGTATCTCAATGCAAGTCATCCCCCGTCTCCCGATGACGGTTCCGGAATTGAACGTGCATGGTATGAGAAGGTCCGCGTTGTAGAGGCTCGCAACCTTCGCACCGGCGTCGTTCCTTTCCATTATCCTCGTCAGTTCCAGTTTATGCCGGTGAATTGTCTGCTCAATCGACCGCTGTTCGTTGGCAGACGCCCCGGGATACTTCCGGCACAGCCGTTCAATCTCGAACTTCAGGCTGTCCATTTTGGACATGGACTCGAACAGCGGCCGGTGGGTATGACCCATGATCGTGAGCACCCCGTGTGCTGAGGCAAACTCGTAGGCCCGCCGCTCGGTACGGAAACGCTTCCCACTGTCATGGGCGACACTATAGTTTGTGATCCTGAGTGGGTTGGCGAAGTAGCGCAGGCCAAACCCGACGAGCCCATTGTACCGCTCGAACTTGACCATCGTCTGATGCCCGTGGAAAACGAACAGCGGGTGGCCCTTGTAGTCGTACCGGAGCGCGTCAATGACCCTGAAATCGTGGCCGGCTCGGCGGACCAGATCCATGTCGTGATTGCCAATCAATCGGTGCAAGCGTCCCTCGTCCCGATACTGATCAAACAGTCGGTAGACCGACTCCCATCGATTCAGAATATCGCGAAGGCGAAAGCGTTGGAGCTCCTCAATATCCCCATTGAGAATCAGTGTGTGCCCTCGGGGCAGGTAGTAGCGGGAGAGAACACGCTGAAATATATCGGCATTTGTCACGAAGTCATCGGTCTGACCTCCATTGCCGAGATGGAGGTCGCTGAATATGACGATTTTCCGACTGTCGTCAAGCGGCGTGACAGGAGTTCGACTGAAGAGACTGTGAAGATTCCGCTCGCTGAAGCTGCTCTTTGGTCTCATCTCCATTGTTCCTGGTGTTCGGACCCAAGATTAACGATAATTGTGAATAATGTGTGAGTAATTCCGGCGGTTTTCCGTTCTTCCCCGATCGGGGAGACTCTGTTATAGTCGGCTGGAATTGAAGGGGACGCGAGATGACAATCGACCAGATAGCAGCGCAACTTTACACGCTGCGCGATCATCTAAAAACGCCGGCACAGGTTGCCTCAACACTCCGAAAGGTTCGGAAGATGGGCTATCGGGCGGTGCAGGTGGCGGGAATTGGGCCAATTGACACCAGCGAGTTGGCACGAATCCTTGACGGGGAAGGTCTGCTTTGCTGTTCGACCCACGAGAACTCGGCCACGATCCTGGACAACCCGGAGGCCGTCGGTGAGAAGCTCAACCTGCTTGGTTGCACCTATACCGCCTATCCGTATCCCACCGACGTGGATCTCACTACCGTCCGGGGAGTGCGGGCTTTCGCCAAGCGGTTGAACAACGCCGGGAAGGTTCTCCACGAAGGCGGCAAGGTGCTGACCTACCACAACCACGACATTGAGTTCTTTCGCCTCAAGGACATGCCGATCCTGGATATGATCTTCAACGAAACCGATCCCCAGTACCTGAAAGCCGAGCTTGACACCCACTGGGTGCAGGCAGGCGGCGCCAGTCCCGCCGGGTGGTGCCGGAAGCTCAAGGATAGGCTGCCGATGCTCCACATGAAGGACTACGCGGTCACCGCGGACAGGAAGCGGGTCTTCGCGGAGATTGGCTCGGGCAATCTGGATTGGGCCGAGATTCTTGCCGCTGCCGACGAGTCGGGATGCACGTGGTATATCGTGGAGCAGGACGGGGACTGGCTGGACAACGACCCGTTCAAGAGCCTCAAACGATCATACCAGTTCATAAAGGCCCGGCTCGCGGACTAGCTCAAGCCATGCTCCGCCGTCCTATTTGATCCTCTTCCTGAGCTTCCGCATTGATGGTCGCGATTCGCCCGTCGGGTTGTCCGCTTCCGAGGCCTCGGCCCTGAGGCGGCGCTGGTTCAGCCGGCTCGCAATGACCAGGAATACCGCACCCCCGACGATCATGGCGAAGCTGTAGAACTGACTCGGAATCAGGTTGAGTGGTGACTGCACGAAATGGACCGGGAGATCCCCCGAAAGCCGTATCGTGAAGTCGGTCGCCGATATCGGCATCCTGAAATAGTCCACGACAAACCGCATCACGCCATAGATGATCACGTAGATACCGATGATAAATCCGTCGTAGGGTTTACGCTTTCTGACCACGAACCAGAGTATCAGCCACAGTATGACGCCTTCGGCCAGCGCCTCGTAGAGCTGGGTGGGATGCCGGGGAAGGTTCACGAAGGTTTGCCCGTTCCCGATGGCAAGGCCAACATCCGAGGCCCATTCCGTTACCCATGTCTCCCCGGCGGGGAACGGTTGCGCGGTCGGAAACAGAAAGCCCCAGGATGCTTTTGTAACACGCCCGTAGAGCTCGGCATTGATGAAGTTGCCGAATCTGCCAAAGGTGTAGCCAAGCGGAACTCCAGCCAGTAGCATGTCGCCCCAGTCCAGAACCTTGATTTTCTTGGCCCGCGCATAAATCACAACGGCAACCACGGCACCCACCACGCCCCCGTAGTAGTTCATGCCCTGGAGACCGGTAAAATGCCCGTCGGCGAACGGCCAGAAGATCAACCAGGGATGTTGCCAGTAATAGGCGTCGCCCTTGAAAAAGAGGGTGGAGAAGAGCCGCGCGCCGACGAGAAGTCCGATGATC
>DAOWMR010000191.1 GCA_030642995.1 Spirochaetales bacterium | reverse complement strand
CTCTCGCTGTATCCGATCAGACTGGCTTTCTCGTTCGTCGATGTGGCTCAGATTCTCGAGTGAGTCGCGGCGATGGTAGAAGAAGTCCCGTATGGCATCACTCATAACATTGGACGCCTCAACGTTGACGCGTACCAGTTCCAGGAATTGCTCCCGAAACTCCTCCGGGATCAAAAGGTGCTGAATATGCATATCGGAGACGACGTCCTCGATGGCGTTGGGGATGACGTCGGCCGACTCGATGAGACCCAGCACATCCCCCCGGGATTCCGGTATGAGCGCCTTCTCATAGAGCTGCAACTCAATTTCGCGCCTTAGGTCATCAGCCCGGGCCTCCGCCCGGTGAACGTCGGAGATCTGGGTTTCGGTGACATCCTTGGGTCTCTCCACGAGCATTTTCATCGTGCCAACGAAGAGATCCCGACAGGTATCGATCTGGTCCAGAAAGGTCTCGATCTTCTCAACGATCTTCTCTTCTTTCTTCCAAAGCTTTAGTTTCATGAGTTCTATCCTTCCGCATTGCCTGTTGGGGCGAAACACCTATTTTATCGAGAGGAAGTGGCCGTATCAAGCGCTTCCGCGCGAATTTCACGCAGTTGCGACTACCCGCGATGTATGCCCGTCTCATGCTGTTACGGCAACGGTGTGATCTTCAGAGTCACGATCTCATAGGGATCATACGGGATTGCGTATCGATAGAAATTGTCTGTGTCTGACAGGTCCAGCGACCGCAGCGGTTCGGTACGCGACGGCCGCTCCAGTATGTCCGTCACGAAAACATCGGGTCGATGGTCACCGGCAATTCGCCGGTTGATGAGGAGCAGCGCCTCGTCACGCTCACCCATGCACTCGTGCAATCGGACTACCACACCGTTTCCGTCCTCGGCCGGCTTTGCCCAGGCCGGCACAAGACTGCCAAGGTGCTCAAATCCCAACTGCATCCAGGCGGGTGAACCGTCCGGAAACGAATCCGGCGGCCGCGGGACGAGCATGCTGTCGGCAAAGAGGGCTTCCGCCGCAGCCGGTGTTGACAGACTCTCGCCATTCGTATGCTTTCGGAAGGCCCCAAGTGCAAAGAGGATTGTGTGTCTCCCCCGGTCGGCAGTTGGATCCGGATCAACCGGGGCCTTCAGGAGCGACAGCCGGAGTTCCCCATCGCGGGACGAGAACCCATACTTGGCCTCGGTGATTATGGCCAAGCCGTCCGAGAGTGTGTCATTGACCACGGCCGCCCACCGCTGGCCCGGCACCTCCCACTTGGCATCGTCGGCCGGCAGACCGGGAACCTGACGACGCCGAACGCTTCCGAACGGCTCTCCATAGATCGCGTCCCGGCCGGTGTAGGAGGTATCGGCAACAAACTGGAGAAGTCGGTGTTCCTCCGCCCAATCAACCTCCAACTCCACGAAGAGATGCTCACTGCCAAACGGCAGGATGTAGCGCAGAACGGCAGATGATCCATCGCCGAACCTGGCAGAGCCTTCAAGGACAACGCGCTCCGGTGCCTGGTCCTTCAGCGTTAGCGTCAGCGGGGTCAAGACCGGATCAGACAGTCCGGGCGTCGCATAGTCAATCTCCCAGGCATCGTAGCGCCCGGGGTGGTCACGACAGAGAACGAAACCGGCCCCTCGAACGGCGAGGCGCCGACCTCGAAGCACAAAGCCGGCAAGCATGCCGTGATCATCGAACTCGACTCGGATAATGCCATTGTCCAGGACTTTCTCGCCGGCTTCAGGAAACTGTGCCTGATCATCGTCAATCGCAAGCAGCGGGAAGAAGCCCAAACCGGAACAGAGGGCAACGCCCGTGTCCGTGACAATGCGGCGGTTCAATGGAATGGGGTTGAAGACCCAGGACACAGGTCCGGCAGGAGGCGCTTCATCAGTCGGAAGAGTAACTGCCGACAGTAATTCCTCGTTTGTATGCCGGCGCATTTCCCGGGCAAACTCGACCAGCTCGCCCTGCAATTCCTGGTACACCTGACCAATGGAGCTGCCGGGCAGAGCGTCGTGGAATTGGGCGAAGAGCGCTCGGCGCCAGTCACTCACGGAGAGCGGCCCGAGCCCGGCGACCACACGAACCGCCTCGCGGAGTTGAAGCGCCCGCTCGCACCTCCGATAGAGCTCCTTGAACCGTCCTTGCGTCGTGAGGGTGCCGCGGTGGTACTCCAGATAGAGTTCTCCTTCGTATTCGGGGAACTCACCTGCATATTCGCGAAGCCTTTCGAAGTACTTCCCGGCAGTCGTCCAACCAACCTGGGGAACTGTGGCCAGGGATTTGAGGCGTCGGGCGCTCTCAAGCATTTCTTCCGTTGGACCACCGCCTCCGTCCCCGTATCCCATGGGAAACAGCACTGTGTCGTCAATCCCGGTCTGCTGATGAAGCTCGGCGCAGCAGGATACGGACTCAACCGTGACCGGATCGTTGATCCCCACCGGGGACTGGCAGGCTACGACACGAGAGCCGTCCGGAGAACGCCACTGAAAGACGGTGTAGGGAAATTTGGTTATTGCCGACCAACTCAGCTTGGTCGTGAAAAACCCCTCGATGCCGGACCGCTTCATGAGTTGGGGCAAACACGCCGGATACCCGAAGACGTCCGGCAACCACAGAACAGTGCTGGGTTTGCCGGTCAATTCGGTGAACTCCTGCTGCCCGTAGAGAAGAGCTCGAGCGAGCCCCTCGCCGGATGGCAGATTGACATCGCTTTCAAGATACATTCCGCCCGTGAGCTCCCAGCGTCCGGACTCCACAAGCGTCACGACCTGCCGCCACAGCGCCGGCTCACGCTGACGGATCTCACGGTAGATGTAAGGCGTGGACAAGATGTAGGTCAGTTCCGGATACCGCTCCATGAGACGGACCACCGTCGCTGTAGTGTGGATTGCCTTGTTGTAAGTGACGTTCTCCGGCCACAGCCACACGAGGTCAAGATGGCTATGACCGACGAGCCTAACTCGTCCGTCGATCGTTGAACCGCCGCACTCACGATAGGTTGAAGACAACAACCCCTGACACCCTTCGAGATCACCTCGATCGACCAGATCGCAAGCGCGGTCAAGGGAAACGAGCAGCTTCCGTAGCAGGACGGGCGCGCGATCAATGGGGGCGTGATAGCCTTCACCCTCGGTGATCTTGATCCCGGCTCGCGCAAGAAGCGCAACCATCAGTTGACGCAAAATCTCGAAATCCCAAGAGAGATTCCAACGCTCACGATCGCGGGTCGCGGCGTACGCTCTGCGGAAGCGACACGGACAGGCCGCCGGCGGTCCGGGCGAACCTACCCAAATCCCGGCCTGGTATGTCCCCACTACCACCACGAGATTGAGCTCTCCGACAGGGATCGGGCAGTTACGGTGGGGGACATCTATTCCCGCCCAGGGCTCTCCGTCCAGATAGACCGTGGCCTCACCGTCGCAGTCCCAGAACAGGTACCGATCTGCGGCGGTGTCTGCCCGGGGAACACGGACCCGAAAGACCCGATACTGAAACGCCCCCCCGGGCGCGCCGAACTCCTCGCCGTCCCCGACCGGCCTGAACCGAAGGGTGTCAATCTGCGAATCTTCGGGAATCGAATCAAGAATTTCGGAGCCTTCAATCCGCAGCGGTGTGGTCTCTTCGGCCCAGATCTCGGACTTCAGCCGGCGACTGATTGCCCGGACCCGTTCCGGTACAAGGTTCTGCGGACGGTATCGATTCCCTGACACAAGCTCCCCCCTCGGTTGTTCAGTCGTTCACTTCTCGTCAACTCTGAGAACAAAACGGAATCGGGCGGCCCCTCCGCACCACGAAGGGAAGTTGGTGCCCCATGTATTGTTGTAGAGATTGAAATGCACCCCCCGCTCCAATAGCGGTGGCTCATTGCCGAAGTTTAGCAGCGAGGGATCGCCGGGAGCAACCAGCGGCGCATCGAGTGTCTGAATTGCAAACGAATGGGCGTCATCGTTGCAGGTCACCTTGTCTAGGACACCGTGGAGTTTTCGATTTCCGTTCCGGACAACATCAAGCGGGGAGATCGTGCTGCCGAGCTTGTCCATTTGCCACGTGGCGTGTGGGCCCTGCGGTGGACTGAAAGAAAACCAACAGGCTTGGGGAAGACGACTCGGCGGCTTATCAAACCATTGAACGTCAAAATGGAGTTCCGAAGCTTCCCCCGGTGCAAATACCGTTACAAACACATCCTTGGGACCGCCGCAAATTGCGTGCGCCTGCTCCGGTAGACGGAGCTGTATCACAACGGTCTGACCGCGCGTGTTCTCGTGGCGCGTATCCTCGTGGCGCGTATCCTCGCGCATCCACATACCGAACACGCTCGGCTCAAACCAACGAGCCTCCGGGCCGGTCCTCTCCAGACCCGGTTTTCCGAAGTCCGGGGATGCCCAATCCAGAGTACCGCTGACGTACTGGGCGAGGAATCGGTCGTAGTCGTGATGGGAGAAGGTCTGAAACCGGAACAGCCCGAGAACGTGAGTCGCGTCGGCCAGCTCGCGTTGTGTTCGATTGTCGGTGAGCTTCGAAACTGCTCCGGATTCGGGGTCGAACGATCCCGTAAATGCGGGCGTGACGAAGGTGAATGACGCAGGATCAACCCTTCTCATGTCATCGAGAAGCGGTCTCTTGGGCTTGATCGCAGAAAGCGCTTCGCGTGCCTGCCATGCAGCGGGTGTTTCACCTAGCGAGTCCACGGCCTTGTCGATGTATTGTCGCTGTTCTTCCCAGGAGGCCTCCATGGTGACAATCGTTTCAGATCTTTGGTGGCCGGGTGAAAGATCCTGGCGATAGTCCTTGTAGTCTGCGAGAAAGGTCTTGTCGTCTAGTCCCCAAGTGTGCTTCGGTATCAACAGAAGACTTCGCGAGAACGCAGCGAGCCGTTCATCGGCTCTGTCAATGGTGTTGTCGGCGATCCATTGAACGCGCAGGCGCGACAGGGCGCGATACTGTGCCATTTTTCGCGGATCGCTGGCCGCGCCATGGATCCAGGTGTCACCGATCTCAGAAGTAACAATCGGTAACCTGCCCCGCACTTCCCGCAGAGCCTCGGCAAAGCCGTCGAGAGTGGATGCCACCACCGTCGCGTGCGGGAATTCCGCCCGAAGATCGGCGAAGATCCGCAGCACCTCCTCCGGATCCTGCGGCCCGCGATTGTCGGACGTGTGCGCAAATGAGATGGAGTCAGCGAGATCGGGGATAGTCATCGTTGATCCGTAACTGTGCTGGTACATGACCACGATTTCAGCACCGGATGGATCGCGCCAGACGAATACCGGGGGAACATCGGGGACCGTGGAAGCTTCGTTCACGCCAATGTGAAGAAACTCCACCCCGGCCTCGGCCAGTAACGGGACAATGCCGCGCGTGTGTCCGGGCACATCGGTCATCTTCGCCGCGATGGTCTTGTGCCCGAAACGCCTGTCGAGAGCCTGTGAGAGCCCGAGCCCGAACCTGAAAAGTGATGGATCCATGAGCTCACAATGCAGGGTGAGCGGCATCGCGTGCCAGGTCAGATCTCCGCCGGCTATCGCGCCTTCCACCCGCCGACGCTCGCTCGCGGTGGCCTGCTCAAGATACTCGTAGAGCAGCCAAGCGCCCGTGGTCCAGATGAACCGGTCACCGGATCCTGATTCTCTCAAGGCGTCCGCGGTGTCGAGCGCGGCCGGAATGTACTCTGTGAAGTATTTCTTCACCACATTTGCGGCGAGGTCCGTGAACCCTACATCCAGATGAGTCTTGAAGACAAGATGCACACGACCGCTCTTCCCCGTCTCCATCACGCCTCCTTCTTACGGTCATCATCTGGCGGAACCTCAAGGTACACTGGATTGGTCAACGCTCTGAACAGCGGATACGAATCTCGTTCGCGCGCTGCTTCCTCAGGTCCGGCAAGCAATTGGGCCCGAATGTAGGTTGGGCGTTCCACCGGTACTGAGAATGT
>DAOWMR010000438.1 GCA_030642995.1 Spirochaetales bacterium | reverse complement strand
GCTCTCCGCAAAGATCCGTGGCTTCTTCGTGTTGAGCAAGGCAACAAGGAGCCACTGAGGATCGGCCTTTGGGACTGGAAGCCTCTCAATCTGCTCTCTCAGCAGAACCCCGGCCGTGTCCGGCTGTCGGGACAGGAGGGCGGAGAGATCACCCACCCGTTTCCAGGTTTCGGTGCTCATGATCACCCGGTACGGCGGTTCCGGGCTGCCGTGGTCTGATCCCGGTACGTACGCCATGCGCGCGCCTTCCATCCGCGCCGCGCGTTCACTCTGCAGGGCCGCGACCATGCCCGGCCTCCCGTGTCTGCCGAGAAACGCCAGGGCGGAATCAAGCAGGAAGTTGTCCATCCGGGGTAGTACGAATCCCAGCAACATTGCCGGGACATCGCCGTAGTGTGCCTCCGCGATTGCACCGGCGATGCACGCCTGTGTGTCCGCGTCTCCTCCGAGCGAGATTGCGTTTCTCACGGCGTCCTCAAAATCAACCGACTCGAGAAAGGCGATGATTGCCTCGGGTACCGAATCCTGACAGGAGATGCCAAACTCGTAGTCGGGACGGATATCTTCTATGCGGCGTTCCAGATCGTAGCCAAATCGATCTTGAATCGATCTCCGGATCTCGCCCTTGCCCACACCTCGGCGGGCAAGGAACACCGCCAACGCAACGGCTTGGGCTCCCTTCACCCCCTCGGGGTGATTGTGTGTTGGCAAGGCCGAGAGCTCTGCCTGTATCAGGACTTCCTCTTCCGTCTCAAACGCCCAGCCCACCGGGCTGCACCGCATTGCCGATCCGTTTCCCCAGCTGTTGTACGGGCCCATGGTAGCGTCTTCGGTCCATGCCCTGAACTTCGCGCCATACCCTGCCTGTGGATATCGATTGCCAAACAGACGAAGCGCGTGTGCGTACTCATCCACGGTCGGTCCATGATTGGACTGGAGGATGGCCGTGCCCACCGCGACAGTCAGCACGCTGTCATCGGTGCACCGGTCAAGCTCCTGGAAGAGATCGAACTGCTTGGCTTTGGTTGACCAGGTTTCGTAGTACGACCCGAGCACATCTCCGACAATTGCACCCATCATATGATGAACCCCCCGCCGCCCGCGCGACGCGCCTCGTACCGCTCGCGGTCAAATCGCTACAGATACGCTGCGCGATGCGCCACGTCCATCTCAACCTCGTCCAGCCGTGCCAGCGTCTCCGTTGACAGCAGCTTCTTTCTGAAGTTGCGTTTGTCCAGCGTCATTCCAAGGATTTCCTCGTAGATATTCTGCACCTCGCGAAGCGTGAACTTCTCCGGGAGAAACTCAAACACGATCGGGTCGTAACGCACCTTGGCGCGAAGTCGATCCATCGCCATGGCCAGAATCCCCGCGTGATCAAAGGCCAGTTTCGGAAGATCATCCGCGCGGAACCATGCGGCGTTGCGCGCATCGGTCGCCGCGGTTGCCGGATGCTCTATCAGGTTCACAATCGCCATGTAGGCCACGGTGATAACCCGTTCGCGTGGATCTCTATCCGGAGCTCCAAAGGTGTAGAGCTGCTCCAGGTAGAGATCCCTGACCGATGTCTCTTCCTCCAATTCACGTCGGGCAGCAGCGCCGAGATCCTCTTCCATCTTGATGAAGCCACCCGGCAGAGCCCACGACCCCCGGTGCGGTTCCAGGTCGCGCTGAATCAACAGGACGTTGAGTTCTCTATCATTCAGACCAAACACCACACAGTCGACGGTGACGGCAGGATGTGGATACTGATAGGTGAACATAGTGTAGAATCTACGCTATCCTATGTCGATTTCCAGATTTTGGATATGGGGGAATTCCCTATATGGCCGACACGCTCGCGGCGGTACGATGAGGATCGATCTCAGAGAGGTGTGATGCATGCCACGTGGATGGAGCAACGGCCTGGACTCGCTGGACTCTCTTGCACTGACCGAGTATCCGCCGGGGTACAGTCGGACTGTTGAGCAGATGATCTCCGACAAGGTCTGGTACGGGCTGAAGGGCATGTACAAGGGACGTTTTGATCGCGCTGAGAACCGGGGAGCCGGCTTTCAACTCCTCCCGTTGCCCAGACACGTTGGCCTGGGCCGAAGCACCTTCTACGACATCTTCCTCGAGGACCTGAGCCGGGTGTTCGGCCACCCCGTTTATCAGGGTGACTACCTGGTCTGGGTTGATCCGTTTGACCCCTACGTGAGCCTGGGTTACTACATCGACACTGCTGAGCGTATTGAGTTTAGCCTCCGCGGCATACCGGTTGACGATGTCCACGGCGTGGTGCAATTCGGCAAGCTTGCATCCGGGCGCAGCGAACTGGGCACACCCTACATGACGTTGTGGGAAATCAACCAGATCCTCTTTTCAGAGAACGTCGATAAGACCTGGTGGCACGTGGCGCCGGAACAGGATACTGACGATGTGCGAAGTGCGCTGGAAGGAATTGTGAAGCCAGAGCGGGTAATCAGCTACGATCCGTCTACCTGATTGCCAAATCGCAGGCGCGGCCATCCGAAAGCGAACGAGCCCCCACGATACACTCATGTTTACGATGACGGAAAGCAACATACCGCTCGTTCAGGTTTTTGGCCGGCCGGAACTCGTGGAGCATCTCGAGGCCGGGGGCGAACACCACACGCACTGTGTGTCCATTAGGAATCCCTTCAATCTCTTTGGTGTGAATCGACATGACACGCG
>DAOWMR010000363.1 GCA_030642995.1 Spirochaetales bacterium | reverse complement strand
GGATTTCACTTTTGGCGCGGATGCTCGAATTCGGCTGTTCATCTTTCAGGCGAGTGCCCTTGGGCTGTTCACGCCGGGCTATACCGATGAGCTGGACAACGAGGTTGCCGGCAACATCGATCTGATCGTGGATGGTGGCCTGTCCATTGACGTTCTGCTGTTCCGGCTGGGACTGGGTGTCGGCCCGAGCCTGCGGATTAATCTCGGGGAGGGCGCTGATCCGTACGGGATTGGGCTCAATGTCAAGGCGACCGCGGAGGTCATGCTCGGGCGCATTGCCCTGGGTCTGACCTATCTCAATCAGTTCGAGTTCGATTTCGCCGACGCTTCCCAGCTTCTTGACGAGGACTACACCAAGGGGCTGTTGGGCGTCAGCGTGCTTTTCGCCCTCTAGAGGGTGTCAGTGCCGGCCTTCGGGCCGGCCGCCTTTCTTTGCCTACCGTCCACGCATCTCATACATGTTGACCAGTTGCCATGCTGCAGCGAGAATATGGCGCCTGATCGAATATCTATCCGCAGCAAGGAGTTTGGACAATGACTGTTGCCGAACAGGTGGCACTGGCTCGGACGGCGGCCTACAGGCTGGCGGTATTGCCCACGGAAACCAGGAACCGCGGCCTTCTCCGGATGGCGGAGGTATTGTTGAGCGAGCAGGATGCGGTTCTGGAGGCAAATGCCACCGACGGCAACGCTGCCCGCGCGTCGGGACTGGGAGAGTCGCTGTACAAGCGGCTCGTGCTCAACGAGCGAAAACTGCAGGCCATTGCCGACAGTCTGCGCAGCGTTGCCGCCCTTCGCGACCCGGTCGGGGAGGTGCTCCTGCGCCGCGAGCTGGATAACGGACTGGAACTGAGGCAGGTCCGGGTGCCCATCGGGGTCATCGGCGTGATATTTGAGTCGCGTCCGGACGCCCTTGTGCAGATTGCCTCACTTGCCATCAAGAGCGCCAACGCCGTCATTCTCAAGGGAGGCAGCGAGGCGAAGGAGACAAATCGGCTTCTCCACTCACTCCTCGTGCGCGCTCTCTCGGAGATTGACCCGGCGTTTGACGGCGCCGTTGCGCTTGTTGAAAGCCGCGAAGAGATCGGATCGGTATTGACGATGGATGGTCAGATTGATCTCATAATCCCACGCGGATCCTCCCAACTGGTGCGCTACATTCAGGACAATACCCGCATACCGGTACTCGGGCACGCCGACGGGGTGTGCCATCTCTACGTGGACGAGTCGGCCGATCCCGGGATGGCCGTCAGGCTCACGGTGGACTCCAAAACCCAGTATCCGGCAGTCTGCAACGCCGTTGAGACGCTCCTTGTTCACGAGAGAGCAACGGACCTTCTTCCCGACATTGCTCGTGCTCTCGGTGGCGTGGAGCTTCGAGGTTGCACGGAAACTCAAAGGCACATTGATGTCGCCCCGGCCGACGAGTCGGACTGGACAGCCGAGTACAACGATCTCGTGCTGGCAATTCGAATCATTCCCTCCCTTGATGCGGCAGTAGACCATATCAATCGGTACGGTTCGCATCACACCGACGCAATAGTGACCGCAGACCGGGCCCGTGCCGAACAGTTCCTCAGCCGGGTTGATTCCAGTTCGGTGCTGTGGAACGCCTCGACGCGTTTTGCCGATGGGTTTCGCTACGGGCTGGGCGCAGAGGTTGGTATCTCAACCGGGAAGGTCCATGCCCGCGGGCCGGTTGGGCTCGAGGGACTGACGACGACCAAGTACCACGTCATCGGCGAAGGCCATATCGTTGCCGACTACGCGGACGGTGCAAGGAAATTCACCCATCGAGATCTCTCATGACCATCCTCGTGAAAATGGGCAGTGCCCTGATCAGTGAAGGACCGAGAATCCGGTTTCCCTGGCTTGCCCAGAAGGTCTGGGAAATTGCCGCTCTCATTGAGAAGGGGCACCGTTTCCTCATTGTCAGTTCCGGTGCCGTCGCCGCTGGAATGGAGTTGCAGGGGATCACCACACGACCGCGGAATATCCTTGACCTTCAGCTGCTGGCCGGTATTGGACAGGTTCGGTTGATGAAATACTACAAGGACTTGTTCAAGGAACGAGGAGTCTCTGTCGCGCAGATTTTGCTGACTCACCACAATTTCTCGAGTGATCGGGAACGTGACACAATCACCCATATCATCGATGCCTATCTCTCACGTGGTATCGTACCGGTGGTGAACGAGAACGATATGGTGGACAAGGAAGAGTTCGATTTTGAGAAATCGTTCAGTGACAATGATATTCTCGCCGCGATCGTTGCGGTCAACGCGCGCGTGGATCTTGCTGTTCTCCTCACCGACGTAGAGGGTCTCTACGCCGCGGATCCCAAAAAACACGACCGGCCTCAGCTCATTGAGAATGTCAACGCGGTCACGGATGAAATTGAGGCCATGGCAGGAGCTGAAACCAATTCGCTCGGCCTTGGCGGCATGAGCTCCAAGGTAACGGCGGCCCGCCGCATCACGGAGGCCGGAATCCCCGCGATCATCGCCTCCGGTCACTATCCTCTCGAGGACGTGATCCACAAAAGGGTTCCCTCTACTCAATTTCACGCGAATCCCGCCTGAGATCGCACCCACGATTTAACGCCGCAGGATGAATCGGCCGATACTGATCACAACACCGCTGCGTGGGAGTGTATGGTAGATCTCAACGAAGTATCCGAACTGTTTGACAAGGTCGATGCCCAGACCGCCTTCATGGGGCGGGTCGGCGAGATTGTCGGTTGGATAGAAACGTTCTCCGGTGTGGAGGCGGTCGGCCTTATCTGTTCTGATCGTCTCCATCTCGGAGCTCAGGATCACTCCTTTCACCGGATCGCGGCGGCGAAGGCGGGCCTCTTACCAACCGAACCGGCAATCCTCAACGGGAAGAGCCCAATACCGTCGGGGGTATTCCGTGGAAGCGATCTTTCGCCGGTCACCGTTTACTCGCCCTTCCTCGATCACACAGGTGGCGTGGCGGGGGCGATCCTCGTCAAAAGCTCCGGCCCAGAGCAATTCCTCAAGCAAAATCGATCCATACTCGGGCTTCTTTCCTCCAAGACACGTGATCTGGTGGAGATTGCCTCGCTTCACAGTGACGCAGCGAATCACGGCAGAGATAATCGGCCGGACGATCTCACTCCCCGGGTGATCGGCAAGTTGATGGATCTGCTGAATCTCCCCATGTATGTGATGTCACCGGATGGAACCTTCATCTCGGCCAACCAGAGATTTCTGGATGGGTTTTACTATGCCAACCTGGATGATCTGAATTCCCGATCAGAAATCTTCATTCGAGAAGATGACTGGAGTTTCCAGCTGCGACGGTTGACCAGTGACGACGGGTTTTCACCGTTGACGGTAAAGGTGCGCACCGGCGACGATCGGGTGCGCACCGTGCAGGACCATTCCATCCTGATGGGGAAAAGCGTTTTTGGCGTGCTGCTGGACGTGTCGGACTACGTAAGCGTAAACGAGAAGCTCAAGGAAACCCTTGAGACGCAGCAAGGCTTGAATGAACGGCTCTCTGCT
>DAOWMR010000259.1 GCA_030642995.1 Spirochaetales bacterium | reverse complement strand
GTACGGTCAGCGTGCCCTGATTGCGGATGATATGGTCGTGGGCAAGAAGCAACCCGAGCCCGGAACCCCGCTCACCGTCGGTGCCGGGCCGGCTCGTGTAGCCGGCCGGCGAGAAGAGACCCTTGATCTCAGAAGGTTCCATTCCCACCCCGGTGTCTGCCACGGTCACTGCAACCAGCTCTCCCCGCCTGGTTCCCGTGACTGAAACGCTCCCTCCACGTGGAGTGAACTTGACTGCATTGTTCACGAGATTCCGCACGACGGTGTTGATCATGTCCCGATCGGCGTAGGCCGTGAGGTTGTCCGGTATGGCGACGCTCATCTTGATATTCTTTTGATCTGCCGTCGAATGAAAGAGATCCACGGTCTCACGCACTATCTCACCCATCGCCAGTGGTTTGGGGACGGCTTTCACGCGTCGCTGCTGACTGCCGGCCCATTCGAGCAGATTCTCCAGAAGGTGATAGGTCCGTTCTGATGTCTCGTACAGATTCACGATCAGCTCATGGGTTGTGTCCTCGTCCATGTCGGGCCCGGAGTCCCGAAGCAGTTCCAGCGCGCCGAGGAGCCCCATGAATGGACCTCGAAGATCGTGTGCAATGATGGAGAAGAATCGATCCTTTGTCGCGTTGAGCCGGTTCAATTCCTCCCTCTGCCTCTTGATCGTGAGATGGGTGTTGATCCTCGCCAGCACCTCTTCGTGCTGAAACGGTTTGGTGATGTAGTCCACGCCGCCTGCCTGGAACCCTCGGACCTTGTCGTCCACATCCGTCAACGCACTGATGAATATGACGGGAATCTCCGCAGTTTCCGGGATCTCCTTCAACTGCGCGCAGGTTTCGTAACCGCTCATGCCGGGCAGCAGAATATCCAGCAGAATCAGATCCGGCTTTTCCCGACGCGCCAGCTCCACTCCTCGTTCACCGCTCTGACTCACGAGAACGGTGAACTGCTCGCCATCCAGGTAGTTGTAGAGGACCCCGAGATTGTTGGTGTTGTCGTCAACCAGCAGTATCAGAGGCGGTCGCTTGTCACTCACGATCGGCCTCCTGATCGATTTTTATTTGACTGAGGTATTCAACCAGCTTGTTGATCTCGAACTCCTGAGCCATTCCGTTGACCTTTCGTGCAAATGGGCGGTACGCCTCGTTCTGAGCCGCAAGCATGTCGGCGGCATCCACGACGCCTCGGATATTGCCGCTCTCCACCTGTTCCGTCAGAACCTCCAGTTCCCCCAGACGCGGGAGCACGAGGTCGGTCTGCGGCCTCGCCTCGGGGGCTTCATCACGGCGGTGAATCCACTCGAGTCCTAACAGCCGGCGAATGACGCCCAGCATGTCGGTATCCCGAAAGGGCTTCGGGATGAAGTCGTCGAAGCCGATCTGGAGACACTCGTCGCGAATCGTATTCTCGACGCTTGCCGATACGGCAACCACAATGGCGTCACTGAGTTTGGCGTCCTCACGAATCATTCGGATTGCGTCAAATCCATCAAGACGTGGCATGATCAGGTCCATCAGGACAATGTCCGGCTTGTCGCTCCGCATGGTCTCAATTCCCAGAGCGCCGTCGGCTGCTTCCTGAACAGCGAATCCGAGTGGTTCCAGCATGCTCCTCAACACGTTTCGATTTTGCTCCTTGTCGTCCACCACGAGCACCCTGCGTACAGTTCCGTGATAACCGGTGACGGTTGTGACCGATTGCGGACCGGGCGGTACGGTGTCTGCCGGGGGAAGGATCAACTTCAGAGAGAATCGACTGCCCTTGCCCGGCGTGCTCTCCACGGACACCTCGCCATCCATCATGGTGACCAGTCGCTTCACGATAGCCAGCCCGAGCCCAGTCCCTTCCTCGCTCTGAATGTGCTTGGTAAGCTGTTTGAACGGTGAGAAGATCGCTTCCAACTCATCCTCGGGAATGCCAATCCCGGTGTCTTCCACCTCAATCTGAAGAGTCTCTTCCTCGGTCCGTGCACTGAACCGAACGTGACCCTTGGGAGTAAATTTCACCGCGTTGTTGAGGAGATTGAGCAGGACCTGCCGTAACCGTTTCTCGTCCCCAACCACAATCGGGTGCAACTCATCAGAAAAATCCACGAAGAGTTGCAATTCTTTCTGTCTCGCCTGCAGGGATACGATGTCGGCGACGTCATCCAGAAAACTGACGAGAAAGAACGGTTCACGGTCCAGATGAAGCTTGTCCGCCTCTATGCGTGATACATCCAGGATATCGTTGATGAGATTCAGCAGGTGATTGCCGCTCTTCTCGATGATTGACACGGCATTTCGGACCTGTTCATCAAGCGATGTGTCGCGAGCAAGAATCTGAGCGTAGCCAAGAATGCCATTCAGCGGCGTCCGAAGGTCATGACTGATGTTTGCGAGAAACTCGCTCTTCGTCCGGTTGGCCAACTCCGCCTGGTGTTTCGCCTCCGTCAGCTCGGCATTCGTCACCTGCAACTGAGTGAAACTCTCGCTCAGTTGCTCGCTGGTGATCTTGAAGCACTGGATGAGTGTGTGAATCTCGTCAATTCCGCTGACCGGCCATTCCGGTTCCTCCTGCCGTACGACCTTGTCCGGCAGATCCTCGGCCACAGCGGTCAGGTGGGTCAGTGACCCGAGCATCTGGCGACTGACCAGAGCCGAAAGCAAGGTTGTGATGATTATCACCAGGATCATCACAAAGAAGATTGAGCGGTACCGCTCGTTCAGGGAGTTCTGGTACGAGGCAATCCCCGCATGAAGACTGATTGTCCAGGCCGAGGTGACACTCAGACGCTCTCGGGTGGAGTATTCGGAAAATTGCCACCGCTGCATCACCGGACCATCCGGTATCCCTTCGGCAACCCGCACCGAGAGCATTGAGGTGATTGACTCGTACGGTCCCGGGAACTCACGTTCGTAGGAACTGAACGGAGGCACGGCACTATCGGTAGAAACGATAATCACGCCCTTGCCGTCCACTATCGTGGTATTCACCGCCCAGTTGCCCGACACTCGCCCGAGCAGATCCTGAAGCCGACGAGTGTCCAGCACCGCGAGAGCCGCGCCGGTTATCTGGTCACCGGTGATGATGGGAACGCCGAATATGACGATCGGAACGTCGGTCGTCCCTGATCGAAATACCACGTCCGACGCAACACCCTGCAGGTCCGCAACCATCCGGGCGAAGTACGCTTCACCGGCAAGATCCGCCCCACGGAGCAACAGCTCCGCAGCGGCTTCCGGTTCAGCGGCAATGACCCGACCTTGTAGATCCGTGACGGCAAGGACGGAAAAATCCGCATCGGCCCTTTCAAGCAAACGCATTTGCCCTTGGAGTCGATCGTTGTCGCCGGGCGCCATTTGGGCGGCAAAGCCGGACAGGGATCGGAGCGTCTGGAGATTCTCCGCCATCCACGCATTTACCGCCTGCCGGGCGGAGAACGCCGTGATACCGAGCCTCGTCTGCACATCCCTCTCCACGCGCGTCATTTCCTGACGTGCAGTGAATACCAGCATCGCCATGGCGGGAATGAGTACGAAGGCAACCATCACGAGAAAGATTGCCTGGGCAAATCCGAGTATATTTCGGGTTTGTGAGTGACGAAGCCGGGGGGTGATCTGCTCTATCAGCGCGACGGCAAGCGACGCAATGAGCGCGTTGAAGACCCCATTGACCGCCAACTGAAATGCCGGCAGGAAGGAAGCGGCCGGGGCAACCCCGAGGAATCCCCGGTAGAATAGAACCACCAGGGGCGTGCCCACAAGCACCCAGTACGCGGTGTCCAGCATCAGGAGATTGCCCGAGCGTCGGCGATAGAAGACCCCGAGGACCACAATCTCAATCGTGAGAACAATCATTCCGTAGGGGTGCTGCCAGAGCATCGCGGTGTGGGCGGATGCAATGGCGGCAGAAACGGCGGCCGGTCCCCATCCGAAGAAGTGAAGCACAATGAACACCGGGATCGTACCGAAGAAGAACTCGACGTTTACGGAGAGTGTGAGGTTTGCCAGATTCCCGACGTATGCCAGCGCCGTGAGCCCAATCCACAGAAGCGAATTCGGGAGGGTGATTGGAAAGAGGAGTGCCTGGTCCCGGATTCGGGGAATGGGCTGTCTATCCATTTACCCATCCTACCATGGAACCTCACCGGCAACGATACGGATCTCCGTCCCGGCACGCGTTACGATGAGCGACCCGTCCTCATCAACGCCCACGAGAGTACCGGTCAACAGGCTCCCGTCCGCATGGGAAATCGTTGTTCGCTCGCCCTTCCGCCACAGCCGACGATCCAGCTGCTCACGCCAGTCAGGATGCTCATCGCCGAGCTGACTCAGAATGCCCGTGAGGAGGAGATCCCGGTCCGGCGGTACAAGTCCCATCGGTTCCGTCTCCAACGCGATTGACGTTGCGTGCCCGCCAAGATCTTCCGGAAAACGTTGCTGCAGCACGTTGAGCCCAATCCCCACGTAGAGCCACGGCTCCGAATACTCGCAGAGAATGCCGCACACCTTCCGATTGGCCACCAGCACATCATTGGGCCACTTCAGTTGGGGACGGAGGTTGCAGATCGATTCCAGGGTCAGGGCAACCGCAAGCCCGGCGCGCAACGGCATGACCCGGGGTTTGAGCTCCTTGAGTGCAACCGTGAACATCAGGCTCGCACCCGCCGGGGACAACCATTGCCGGCCCGGCAGCCTGCCGCGTCCGGCACTCTGGAAGTCCGTGAGAATGACAACGCCCGACGGGGCTCCCCCGGCAACAATCTCATGCGCCACCGACATGGTCGATTC
>DAOWMR010000255.1 GCA_030642995.1 Spirochaetales bacterium | reverse complement strand
GTATGGAGAGCGCTTCGCTGGTCTGCTGCATCGAGTTGACGCTATTGAGGCTGTCCATCAGAAGGTCACCAAAATTCTGTGAAGTAGATGCGGGCGCCGGCCCGAAAGACCGGCCGACGAGATGTCGGGGGTCGGATCGGGCCATCTCAAATACGTGGCCCGACACTTGTGCTGTGCTCAAATACGTCATCTATTCCCCTCCCCCTATCGAGCGATGCTCAACGCCTGTTGAAACATTGTTTTCGCGCCGTTCACGACTGCGATATTGGCCTCGTAGCTTCGTGACGCTGAAATGAGGTCAACCATCTCGTTCACCACATTGACGTTCGGCATCTCGACATAACCCGCCCGAGGACCACTCTTGATGGCGTCAGGATGCTCCGGATCCCACACCAGTCGTGGCTCGGAATCCATATCCTTCTGGATCTCGACGATACGGACGCCTTGCCCGACTCCGTTGTCCAGCGCCGCCGGAGTGAACGGACTCCGCCAGTAGGGTTGGTCGGTACGTGGCCGCAGAACCACACGACTCCGTCGAAAAGGTCCACCCTCAGGAGTTCGCGTCGTGGTTGCATTCGCGATGTTATTCGCAATCACATCCTGACGAAGCCGTTGGGCCGTCAAACCGCTTGAAGCTGTATTGATACTCGTAAACATGCCCATTCAGCCTACCTCCTCAGTACCAGGTTCACGCGCGAGAACTGCCGGGTCACGCTGTCCGTCATCAGCGTGTAGAGCAGCTGACTGTTGAGGAAGTTCATGCTCTCTTCCTCAATGTCAACGTTGTTCCCGTTGTTGTCCGCAGTCGTCAGATAGTCCAGTTGCCGATTCGGCCGGACGGACCGATAGTCAATCGGCTGATGAAACGGGATATGCCGTTCGTGAGTCATCGCCGCCTGAGGCCCACGGGAACCGTCGTTCTCGAGCGCCGATTGCAGTTGACTCTCGAAGTTTATGAACGAACGCTTGAAGTTGGGAGTGTCGGCGTTCGCAATGTTGTCGGCGATGACGTCCTGGCGCAGCATGGACACATCCATGCTGCGATGTAGTATGTCGAGTGTTCGACCAAAACTGCTTTCTAAAAACATGCTTTCCCCTCCCTTCAATCATCGGCACCTGCGTCATGAGCCTTTATGGGCTCAGAGGATGTACCGAGACAGGTCCTGGTCCTCCACGACATCGCCGAGCCGTTTGTTTACGTACTCGGGCGTAATCGGAATCGTCTGCCCACTCAACTCCGGGGCCGTGAAGCTGACCTCCTCAAGGAGCAACTCCATGATTGTGTACAGCCTCCGCGCACCAATGTTCTCGGTCCTGCTGTTCACCTCTGCCGCTATCCGGCTCAGTTTTACAATTGCGTCGGCGGCAAACTCGAGCGTCACTCCTTCAGTCGCCAGAAGTTCCGTATACTGGCGAATAAGGGAGTTCTGAGGCTGGGTAAGTATCTTCACGAACTCGTCCGCTCCGAGTGCATCAAGTTCCACCCGGATCGGAAACCGGCCCTGAAGTTCCGGAATCAGATCGCTCGGCTTGCTCATGTGAAACGCCCCGGCCGCGATAAAGAGGATGTGAGAGGTGTCCACCATTCCGTATTTGGTGTTCACCTTGCTCCCTTCGACGATCGGCAGGATATCCCGCTGGACACCCTCACGGCTCACATCCACACCGCCCCGATTTTCCTTGCTCGCAATCTTATCAATTTCGTCAATGAAGATGATTCCCATCTGTTCGGCTCGCTCTCGGGCAATCTCGTTCACCCGTTCCTGGTCCACGAGCTTATCCATCTCCTCCTGCATGATCACCTCGCGCGCATTGCGAATGGTGGTCCGTTTTCGCTTCTTCTTGCCGCCGAGGATTCCACTCAGATTTCCGAGATTCAGGTCCATCTCCTCAAAATTGCTGCCGGAGAATATCTCGATCGCCGGAAACTGGCTCTTTGTGATCTGGATCTCCACCTCTTTGTCGTCCAAGCCGCCGTCGCGCAGTCGCTGCCGAAATTTCTCGCGGGTTGAGATCACCGCGGAATCGGCAACTACCGATTCGGCGCCTGACACATCGGCGGGCGGGAGCTCAATAGCCCCTGTCGGCGCATCGGCCGAGTCATCGGCGGGCGAGGGAGCGCCGGGGCCGATCTGGGGGCCTTTCTTCCTGACACCGGGGAGGAGAAGGTCCAGAAGTTGTTCCTCGGTTCTCTGCTCGGCCTGCTCTCGCACTCCGTCCTGCAGCTCATTCTTCACCATGGCAACCGAGAAGGAGACAAGATCCCTGACCATGCTCTCAACATCCCGTCCGACGTAGCCGACCTCGGTGTACTTGGTGGCTTCCACCTTCACAAACGGCGCGCCGGTGAGCTTGGACAGGCGACGCGCTATCTCAGTCTTTCCGACCCCGGTTGGTCCGATCATGATGATATTCTTGGGCGCCACCTCATCTCGCAACTCCTCGGGGAGCCGCCGTCGCCGCAACCTGTTTCGCAGTGCGATGGCAACAGCCTTCTTGGCCTTTTCCTGGCCTATGATGAACTTATCCAGCTCGGCAACGATCTCCTTTGGGGTCAGTTCACTTAGATCGCGCCTCATTCGAGTTCCTCCACCGTGATATCCGTGTTCGTGTAGATGCATATGCGCCCCGCAATTCGGAGGCTCCTGACGGCAATTTCGCCTGCAGACAGCCCGTCGGCATCCAGATACGCCAGAGCCGCGGCGAGCGCGAAGTTGCCGCCGCTTCCAATGGCAGTGGCGCCGACCTCGGGCTCAACCACATCGCCCGTACCCGACACCAGATACATGTGTTCCTTGTCGGCGACCAGAAGCAACGCTTCCAGTCGCCGCAGCATCCGATCCGTTCTCCATTCCTTGGCCAGCTCTACGGCGGCTCGTGTAATATCCCCGCCATACTCATTGAGATTCCCCTCGAATCGTTCCAGGAGAGTGAAAGCGTCCGCCGTCGCGCCGGCGAAGCCCACCAGGATCTTGTCGTCGTAGATCAATCGCACCTTGCGCGCATTCCCCTTCATGACGGTGTCACCCATTGTGACCTGCCCGTCCCCGGCCATGGCGACCCGCCCGTCCTTTCGGACTGCGAGTACTGTTGTACCATGCATGTCATTCATGCGCATCTCAGCCATGAACATCTCCTCCAGAATCAATATCTGCACCAGTACAGGCGTGCGGATGTGCGGCGTCGTAGATCTGCTTCAGCCGACCGAGCCCAAGGTGTGTGTACACCTGCGTCGTTGACAGTGAGCTGTGACCGAGCAGTTCCTGGACTATCCGAATATCGGCCCCACGATCCAGGATGTGGGTAGCAAAGCTATGTCGGAACGTGTGCGGGCTCACCTTCCTGGCGATCCCCTTCTCAATGACTCGCTTCTGGATGATTCCGGCAACCCCACGCTGTGTGATCCGGCGGCCGTTTGAATTCAGCACGAGCGCCTTTTCATCCCGAAGACCCGATCGTCGCAATCGCGCGGTCCGAACAGGCAGGTAGACTCGAAATGCTTCAGCGGCCGGTCCGCCGAGGAATACAAAACGATCCTTCCGCCCCTTGCCATGAACCAGAATTCGAGCTCCGGTGAAGTCCACGTCGTCCAGATTGATCGTCACGAGTTCGCTGATCCGACACCCCGTGGAGTACAGCAGCTCCAGGATAAGCCGGTCTCGAACGCTTGTAAAATCTGCCCCTTCAATCTGCAAGAGGGTGGTCACCTCATCCTCAAACAGAAAACTCGGCAGGCGGCGCTGTTTTCGGAGGCCCCGGACGCCGTCCAGGGGAGAACCTGATCTGACTCCTGTTCGAACGAGGAACCTGAAGTAGCCCTTGAGAGAGGACAGGACTCGATTGATCGTCGTCGGGGCAGCATTCTGCCGGGACAAATGGGCAATGTATCGCCGGGTCAGAGCCGGGTCCACGTCATCCTCGGTCAGGCCGGATTGCGCCAGCCAGTCCGCAAATGCGATCAGATCTCCGCGATAAGCCCGGACACTTGCCGGTGAGAGTTGTCGCACGCTTTCCAGATACGCGAGATACTCGCCGGCGCGGTAGAGCGTGCAGTTCTCTGGCATAAGCCGACTAGTCATCAGACTGCTCCATCACGAGTACCCGACGCAGCTCGTCTGCAAGATGCCGACCCGCATCTCTGCCGTTTGCCGTAACGTCCACACCGGCCCGCCGGCCCACGCGAGATGTAAGTCCGGTCGTTACGGGAATACCCCACTCTTCAAGTATTCCTTCAGGACCGTCGATGATCTGTGCGCCATCATCGGCGAGATCCCTCGTTCCCGCGCCCACAGCTCCGGTCAACCCGACGGCGTGCACAAAGAGATCCCGGCCCTGGTCAAGAGCGTAGTCGGCCGTGATGAGCGCACCGCTCTTGGCCGGAGCCTGCACCACAACCACGCCCCGCGAGATGCCGCTGATGATTCGATTCCGTGCCGGGAAGTGATACTTGGCGGCGCCTATCCCCGGCGAATACTCGCTCACCAGGAACCCACCCGTACTGAGGATCTCAGCCGCCAGCGAACGGTGAGCTGCAGGATAAACCCTGTCAATGCCGCATCCGAGAACAGCGCCGGTCGGGGCGGCGATACCGCTGGAGTCCATCCGTGCCCGAAGTGCGCCGCGATGCGCCGAAGCGTCGATGCCGTGAGCAAGCCCCGAGATTACCGCGTTTCCGGCCATGGCGATGCCTTCAGCCAGGCGCTGTGCGGCGACGACGGCGGCCGCGGTCGGCTCCCGCGTGCCCACTACGGCGATGCTCGGTTGTTCGGAGTCCGGGAGGCGCCCACGAACGAAAAGAAGGAAAGGAGGATCGAATATTTCTCTG
>DAOWMR010000400.1 GCA_030642995.1 Spirochaetales bacterium | reverse complement strand
GGTCATGTCTGCCCTGGAGAACATCGAGCCGGCCCCGATTGTCGTGGTGGAACCTGAGCCGGAACCGGAGCCTGTCGTGGAGCCCGAACCGGAACCTGAGCCCGAGCCGGAACCGGAACCCGTTGTGGAACCGGAACCCGCGCCCGCGGAGCCGGTATTGCCACGCTACTACGTCGTTCGGCTCATCACCGACCGGCGGGACTGCTTGGCGGATTGCCGAATACGACTTCGTCTACGGCGACCCGTGGCAGTGGCGAGTGCTCTACGAGGCGAATGAGGATAAGATCCCTGAGTCGGATAATCCTGACTGGATAGAACCCGGCATGATCCTGGAGATCCCGTCCATTGCCGGCGAACACCGCGAGGGAACCTGGGACCCGGCGAGCGAGAATTGACAAGTCGTTCGGCGACCGGTCAACGGCCGGTCGCCGGAGCGGTGTTTCGGCACACCTTGACCTGATGTCGACACCTCTGCGATGCTCCCTCTCATGAGCGGCATAGAAATTGGTATCGGCAGCGATATTGTTGTCTGGTTTCAGAGTTGGGGCACACCGGTATTGGGATATATTCTCTATCCGTTTCACTACATTGGCGGTGAGTATGGATACCTGGTCCTGCTGCCCATCGTGTACTGGGGCATCAGCAAGCACCATGGCAAGCGGCTCATGATTCTGGCCCTCGGGGCTGCGCTTGTCGGGCAGTACCTCAAGTTCACCTTCCGGCGGCCGCGACCCTTTACCGTTTCCCCGGAGCGCATCACGCCAATGCTCGAGCAAACCGGCTATGGAATTCCCAGCGGGCACACCCTGTTCGGGACCGTGGTTGCCGGGTATGCGTGGTACCGCTTTCCTCGCGTCTGGGTCCGCATCGCGGCAGTTGTGTTTGTGCTTCTCATGGGCATTTCGCGCATGATTCACGGACTCCACTTCCCCCAGGATGTTGTCGCCGGCCTGCTCATTGGCGTCGGCATCGTCACCCTTTTCTGGTGGCTGGATACCCGGTTCTCGGACTCGTTGAACAACTGGTCCTTGTCCCGGTCCCTGGTTCTCATCGGGATCATTGCGGTCGCCGCCTTCGCCCTGGCGCTTCTCGTTGAACACGAGTATGAAGAACGCAAAGCGATGCTTTCAGTAGTCGGCGCCTTGGTGGGGGGCCTGTCCGGGTTCGTGCTGGAGAATCGTTTTGTTCGGTTTTCTTCAGACGGCGCTATCTGGATCCGGGTCTTGCGAATTGTCGTGGGCCTCATCGTGACCGTCGTTCTGTTTGTAGGCCTGGACTATTTGTACGATGTGGTTGTGGCGGGATCCACCGGAGTAGGAGCAATGGTGATCTACGTGATTCGCTACGGTCTGGTCGCGCTGCTCGTGGCAGCGGGCGCGCCGTTCCTGTTCGTCCGCCTCCGGCTTGCCGGAACCGAAGGGTAACTCAGCCCATTCCTGCTTCCACCTGCTCCATGTAATCCGCTTCCAGTTCATGGCAGCGGGCGACCACACCGCCCAAGGGCGTCGTTCCCCGGTCATAGACAAGGTTCAGGAACCTCGCCTCGGTCTCATCACGGAGGCGGAGCGCGGAGTTCGCGAAAAGGCGCGGATGGGAGTTCGCCCATTTGCCAATCCGTTCGCGGCGCTCGCGAAGCAAGATCGCGGTCGGCTGATCGTCTGTCCCGGCAATCACGGGGTTCCCGGCGCCAATGACGAAAGGCTTGTAGAGCGACAGGCACGGCCACGAGCTTCCGGTTGCCCACGCTACGGGACCATCCGGGTGCCAATGGACGACCATGCTGGAGGTGGTCTCCGACTTGATGAGGCGACCCGTGTGGATACAGATCGATCCCATGCCCCGCCGCATGCTGCCGTCACTCCTGCCGTGGGTCCGGAGCAGCGCGAACATGTCCGTCACCCGGCTCATTGGGCGCGAGCCTTCCAACCACGGCCGCTTGAGTTCATTCCGCACCCTGCCACGTGCCCCGACGGCGAACAACCGCCGCTCATCGGTCCGTTTGAGGTTGGGCCACGAGCCCCACCCGTTGTCACCGTCGTAGGTGTTGCTGATCCCCACCGGCGCGTCGGTCCTGCGGCATCGCACCCGAGAACCGGAGGTCTCCACCAGCCACGCACTGGTCCGATCCTGCACGAGGTAGCTGTTGCTGTATTCGGTCTTGTGCTTCCATCCTCCGTCCCCGCCTTGCCCCCACTGCGCTACCAGTTCCTGGATCAACTCTGCCCCGGCGGCAGCGTTCGCGCTGAAGTGCAGGGCCAGCCGCAGGATGTCCATACCCAGAAGCGGCTTGCCTGGAGATCGACGTCGAGAGAACACCGCCTCGTTCCCGATTGCCACTCCCGCTTCATTCACTCCCATCTCCGCACCCCACATCCACGAAGGTCGGGATATGAGCGCACCGAAGGTGGACCTGCCCCCGTCACGCAGACTCGCAAGGGCGCTCCGGAGAACGGGCAAGGCATCAGTGACGTAGGCCGGCTTTTCACCGGCCGCCCGCACCTCGTCGGGAATGACGCTGTCCACGGTGACATACTGAATCAACTGGGGCTCGCCCGGCTCCCTGTCGGAATTCTTGCCGAAGAGCGCCGGGCCGGCGCCGGCTGCTGGAAAGGCAACGGTGTCACACATGTCGATCTCTCCTATCGTTCTATCTTGTCCGGAAGAAGAAAGCGGTACGGCCATCTCAAAATCCGGGAAGCAAAGAAACGGTCGAGCAGGGCATTGATTTCATCAGTCACGGCCGGCACCAGGTTATCCAGTATCGCTTGCAAAAACCGGCTCTGCCGCCGGACACGTGGTCGGAGAAGAACTGTATGGCCTCTCGTTTTTTCATCCAGCCCCTCCCGGTACCCGCACCGCGTCAAGTCCGGCGTACCGCGCATTGAGTTCGTCAAACAGTCTCTTGCCGACCGCCGTTGAAAGGCGCGGCCGTGTAGTCGCAAAGAACTCATCCATCCTCGCGAAGTCCGGGAAATTGACGTTCTCCAAGGCAGAATCGTAGCGTCCACCACCCTCGTACACCAGCGCCTGCGCACACATGTCGATCATGTTCATGTC